>NZ_JBHNYX010000010.1:0-126114 GCF_054960505.1 Alteromonas sp. G4i13
CGCTTAACTCGCTCACTTCGTTCACTGGGACAGTAACGCAGCGGCGCTTCGCGATTATACCGCTACGTCACTGCCCGTTAGCTTAGCGTTAGACTTCACGTTTGGAATCTCTTGTCTTGAACATTCTTAGGACTTTATTACCAGAAATTTTCGGTGCTATTTTTGGCATAACCGCGATAGCTTTTGCTTACTTTCTATTTAGCCTTTTCTTTCTAGCAATTGAAGAGTTCAATCATCTTGATATGACAGATAATATGAATCCACTATCAATAGGCGCGATTGTCGCAATTACACTTTTCATCATAAAAGAAGTATTGGAAGCCTACCGTAAAAATGCATCGAAAAATCGGAAAATAAAGGCACTAAAGACAATATTGGCTGAGGAGATAAAACTCAATTATTGGGTTTGGAAACAGATCGAGAGTATAGTTAAAAAAGTTAAAGAAATGCCCCCAGAAACCTTATATCAAATCATTAGTTCTACTTCAGGAACGGAACGATTTGAGTACGTTCGCCCAGATGGTGGTGGCGGTGGTATTTTTGTTCCTGAAATAAAGGACCAAGTCTTTACTCAATTGATTACCGAAATAGCAGAATTAGATGAGGATTTTTATTCCAGGAGCATAGAATATGGTAAAGGAGTTGCTGAACTTCAACATCTTAGACATGGGGTGTTTGACTTCATTCATGAAACTCCAAAGGGAGAACACTATGCTGAAGGTTTTTGCGAGTATGCGTTAGATGAGCTTCCTGATATAAAGGATAAGTTTCAAAAACTTTATATAGAATGCACTGGTGATACAGAGTTACAACATCGCATGAGGTGAAGTCTAACAATCACATTAAGTCGCTTCGCTGGGACAGTAACACGTGGGCTCTGTCGCTTCGCTCGGATTTTAGCCCACGTATTACTGCCCCTTATGGGGGTGTTAAGTCTCTATGAATATTGAATACTTCGAAAGATTTGAATCGGAGCTTGAGTTAGGCCTCAAGAAGAAGGCCGCTGCTTCGATCAAGCAGTTTGTTGATTCATTTGAAAATGACGATGAAATAAAGAGTTGGGTATGGAGTTATTTGCCAAAGCTAGAAAAAAACAGGCATAGCTGCATTAGGCATGAGGTCTTTATTGATCTTGTTTACCCCGTACTAAAGAAAGGCTATGAGCGCAGTGACTATAATTCAACGTTGTGGCTAGGAAAGCTGGTTCAGAATGTATATCAAACCAAAGGTATCTTTGAAGAACTTGGCTCTAATGTTGAAATGGATTTTTATAGGAAATGCCACGAAATTGATCCGAGCATGGAAGAAGGTAATGAATTACTTTTACAAAGTATTTTGAGTTGGTTGTCACATTGCGTACATGAATGGCCTTCGGGGATTCTATATGGCATGGACGGAGCCTCAATTGCACAGTGCCAAGAGATTAGAGTTGAAGCAAATTTTGCAAAATCTCTAGCAAGCAAAGAGAGGGAATTATCGTTTATTGATGATTTCCTAGTTAAATTAACCGAGTACGAATTACGACTTAACAAGGCAAGCAAATCGGACTCGTAAACTCGCCGTTTCTTGCGGCGTTAAGCCTTCGAGTAGGAATATGGATCTATCTAAGCTAATAAAAGATAAAAGCAAGGTTTTTGAAGGTACTAGCAATTATCTTGGAATTGAATGCGTATTAAATCACATTGAAATTGCTGAAAAGCACCTTAGCAATGGGCAGGGAGGCGAAGACTATTTGTTCAATGATGTCGTTTACCGTACTAACCAGGCCTTCGAAGGTGCTTTAAAAGAGGCTTATGTCGTATTGACTGGTGAAGCTGCAGGAAGAAAAACACCAAACGATATAGAAAAGTATCTTGAAACAAATAATCTTCTAAAAGAAAGAGTTCTCGAGCTATTTTCAAACTACAGAAAAGAATGGCGTAATAAATCCACTCATGACTATAAGTTGTATTTCTCCGAACAAGAAGCATTTTTGGCAATAGTTAATATCTATGCATTTTTCAATATTCTACTAGATCAAATGATAGGAAAGCACGCGAAGGATAAAGAAGAAAAAGAAGCCAAGTTGTTTGCTGATAAACTGAAAGCTTCATCTGAAATGGGGTTTTATGAGCAAGTGATTTTCTTGCTTACTTCCTACTGTCAGGAAACGCCAAAAATACAAAGAGGACACGCTCCTAGATTTCTTGAGGCCGAAGTCATGGGAAGTCTACATGGCTTTCTTAGCGCTGTAGCTCCAGACATTACAATATTTTCTGATCAAATAATTCGAATTGGTAATGGTAGAGTGTTAAGGCCGGATCTTATTTTGGAAAAAGGAGATGAAAAAGTTATTGTTGAACTCAAAAGTCCGATTATGAACCCCTCAGCAATCAGAGTTAGCGGGCGTGAACAGCTATACACCTATATGAGTGCTGCTAGTATTAACCATGGAATACTATTTATTCCGGCTCTTTCAGAGGGTCAAGAAGTCGTCATTACAAAAACTGAAAGAGAGGTAGCTGATGTTCAGCAATTCATCACCGAAATTTATGGCGGCAAGGCTTAACAAGCGCATGTTGTCGGACTGCTTTTCCGCTGCGCTTCAAAGCAGCCGCAAATGCGGGCGTTAGTTCTTTAGGGAGGAATCGTGACTCTATCAGTAGCATGGATTAGAAAAGTAAAAAACACAGAGGAGTTAGTAATAGCAACTGATAGTAGACTTCGATGGGGAAGGGCTTGGGATTGCTGTCCGAAAATAATTCCCCTTGTAAGACAGGACTCTGTTTTATGTTTTGCTGGAAACACACAATATGCATATCCAATGATGGTACAAATAAATAATTCTATCTCCATGCATACAAAATCGTCATCTCGCGCCATAGATATAACAGATTTAAAAGGGCACATCCTAAAAGTTATCGAAGGAATGAGAGAGCATATTCATGATCTTCCAAAAGGTAGCGATGCATTTGAAGTACCAGATGCGATGTTTTTATTTGCTGGATATTCTTGGAAAACGAATAGCTTTAAGATTTGGACACTATATTACGATCAAGATAAAGATGAATTTCATTTTCGCAAAGCGTCTAATCATATAAAGAGAGCCGATGGTACGAAATATTATGCCTTCATAGGCAATAATACGGATGTTGCGAGGCGGAAAATGACAAAGCTTATACATTCAAAAGGTATTGCTAACATCCCAGGTCTAGATATGGAGCCGCTTGAAGTTTTGATTGAAATGATTCGTGATGAAAAATACCCACATATAGGCGGCGCTCCACAAATCGTTAAAGTTTATAAGCATATGAATGTACTCCCATACTCAGTTTACTGGCCAAACAAAGAATCTGGAACCAAAACATTTCTTGGTCGCCCAATGCTAGATTATGAAGTAAATGAATACTTTACGTTAGATCCTGATAGTTTAGAGCTAAACAAAAACTAACAAACAACTGTTGACGCTCACTTCGTTCGCTGGGACGCATACATGCGGGGCGGCTTCGCCATTATGCCCCACATGCCTGCGCCCCTTATTTAAAAGTTATGTTTACCCTAGGAATTAGGCATTAATGAGTATTAAAACGGCGCGCTATCCATTTATTGGGTTGAGCATTCTATTCTTCATACTCCTTATTCAAAATCCATTGCTGGAAGCTATATACAATACTCTGTATATAACTTATTTCGTTTTTTCTTTTCTCTTCTTTATGTCACTGGCCCTAGGGCAATACACAAAGGTGGCAGTACAAAAAAGCAAGTTAATGGTGCTGTTTCCTGTTTATTCAGTACTCTTTGTTATTTATTGGCTTTCTCAAAATTGGCATCAAGGAAGAGTAAACTTTATATTGGCAACACCTATTGTTTGCGGATTACTGCTGGCGTTTATGTTAAAAATACAACTGCGCTTTTTAGGCAAGTAAACATAACAATCACATTAAGCCGCTCGCAGGCTCGCTGGGACAGTAACACGTGGGCTCTGTCGCTTCGCTCGGATTTTAGCCCACGTGTTACTGCCCCTTATGTGGGGTGTTATGTTGCAGAAAGGAATTGGTAAAACGGAGGCTGTTTTATGCAGGTTGATATACTTGGTGTCAGGATAGTATTTGGATTTTTAACGGTCGCAATGCTTATTTTGGTTCACGGATTGCTTTTCAACTACAACCTCATAATACTGGCGCTGGCTACGAGCTGCATGGCTGCCTTCTTTTTCATTACCGCTGTAAGCGCAAAAAAGCTTGCACAATCAAATTTTAAATTTAACAGATTACAAAAAATTTCCATTGGCGCATGGGCGCTACTAAGCGTGCTGGGACTAGTGAGCATTGCAACATAACAAACAAATTATGTCACTCGCTACCGCTCGCTGGGACGCAAACACGTGCGCGGCTTCGCCATTATAGCCTGCCTGTTTGTGCCCCATATTTAGGCGTTATGCACAAGGAAGTATTGAATGAAACATAAGATTATTTGTTCACTATTCTCAATAGCCATTTTTACTTCGGGATTATTTCTCGGCGCATATATCAGTACGTCGGCGGGCGCTAGTTCAAACTCTACAGAGTTATATAGCAGCATTATTCATCTTTCTTCTGTTCATCAACAAATAGAAAATGGTGAATTAGAAAACGCAAAACAAGCCATCTGTAGTTTCGTCAGAACACGCATCGAATTACTAGAGCTTGGCCATCAAATTCTTAACGAAAATAGGGCCAAGGAAGTAATGGTTCTAAAACAAAGTATGGAGAAAATGCTTTCAAACACATCGCAAGCCAGCACTTCGTTAGCTGAAACTTGTGTTTAACGAGGCGCTTAACGCGTTCCCTTTGGTCACTGGGACAGTAACGCAACGGCACTTCGTAGATATGTCGCTACGTCACTGCCTCAAAGCTTAGCGTTATATCGCGGGATAGTTCGATGGAAGACAAGGACTTAGTTATTTACGATGGGGTGTGTAACTTCTGTAATGGAGCAGTTGCCTTTATTTTGAAGCGCGACAAAACTGAACGTTTTATATTCTCACCAATGCAATCAGAATATGCTCAAGAAGTTATCGAACGTTACAAAGTTGATACTGTAGGTGTTGATACTTTTATGTTAGTTAAGAACGGAAACGTTTTTCTTTGGTCTGACGCTGCACTAGAAATCGCAAAAGACTTAACTGGGTTCTGGTTTTTATTCGGTGTAACTAAAATCTTGCCGCGTTCTTTTAGAGACTTCTTCTACAGAATTTTTGCTCGCAACCGTATTAAGCTTTTCGGTGGTACAAAGCATTGTCAAATACCCGATAAAAAGGTCGTAGGGAGGTTCAGAGGTCTTGCGATGTAACAAACAAATAAAGCCGTTCCCGTTGGTCACTAGAAGGCATATATGCGGGGCAGCTTCGCCATTATGCTCAGCGCATATGCGCCTCTTAGCTTAATGTTAGAAGCTTCTGAGAAATCAATGGCTAAATCAGAAATAAGACAATTGTTAAAAGAGATACGTACTAAATTTCCTGACGTTGTGCCTCTTATGGAAAAACATGAAAATTGGGCACTCACATTTCTAATGGAAGAGTTCGCAAATTTGACAACCATTTTGTTTAACCAAGGTAATTTAGAAGAAGCATTAGAACAGTTGCTGTACATAAGCGAAAAACTAGATACTGCAACCGAAGCAGAATTCGAGTACATAGATGTATATTATACAGAGCACTTATTTTGGAAAGGTACCAAAGAAGGTATTGAACGTGGCTGGCCTCTGGTACCAGATAATCTCAAAAAACTGTACTTGGACTTTCATGGTAAAGCCCCTAACGTGGTGATTTAAAGATGCACGCACCGAACAATGGAATAAACTCGCTCGCAAATTCCCTAGGAACCATACATGTGGGCTGCTTCACATTTTAGCCCACGTGCTACAGCCCTCTATCTGGGTACTTTTTGTTTACAGGAGTAAGGATGAAGTCTTGTAGAATTGAAATCAATGGATTGGAAGCTTTTGACGTGGGTGCGAATATCGAAGATGCTCTAGAGATTCGAATTGAAAAGCTACAAAACTCAGAATCATTTGTTTTAAGTGTCACCTCATTCAGTGTTGGCGACACGCATACGCAAGATTGGGGGTTACATCAATTATCAGAAAACGATGTTATCCAACTATGCTTGGGTAACAGCTGTACTATCAAGCCTACCGAATACGAACCTTTCAAAAAGGAATCTTCGCTTTTAGTTTGTAGCTTTTGCGGAAAATCACGACAAGAAGTAACCAAGCTCATAACAGGTAAAGATGGTGCTATCTGTAACTTTTGTGCTGACACAGTTTATTCCATTGCAAACGAGTGAATGTAACTAGGCACTTAGTGTCTTGTGCAATAAGAGGTTTAGGTCAATGAAAAGGAATCTTTTAACTTTGTTTTTTGTTTTCGGGTGCCAATGTGCTGAACTGGCATCTGAGCAGACTGCTCAAGCAACTGTTTTAAAATTGGAGCTAACTATTCGTTTTCTCCATTCAAAAGTACGTTATTTGGAAAATGCGTAAACTAATTCCAAGACAGACACTTCAAAGTACTAGACCTAGTCTAACTTTATAAAACGCGTTCTCTAAGTTAAAAGTCAAGGAGACAATATGCATCTCGCTCAATTGAATATTGGAAAAGTCAGGTTTAACTTGGAGTCCCCCGAAATGGCGGACTTTGTAAATAACTTAGACCCTATCAACGCCATTGCTGAACAAAGTCCAGGATTTATCTGGCGTTTGAAAGACGAATCAGGTGATGCCACTAATATAGAGGTAGAAAATAACCCAGATATCATTGTTAACATGTCTGTTTGGGAAAGCGTAGAGTCCCTTAAGAACTTCATGTTCAAGACGCATCACATTGATTTCCTTAAGCGTAAAAAAGAGTGGTTTTTGCCCTTAAGCGAAGCATCTTATGTGCTTTGGTGGATACCGAAGGGCCATATTCCAACCCTTCAGGAAGCTATCACTAAATTAGACCATCTTCGGGAAAATGGAGAATCTCAGGATGCATTTAGTTTTAAAAGTAGTTACGCCAAGCCTGAGTTTGAGAATCATTGATGTTTCCAAGGTCAGAAGGCACACTAGTAAGAAGCTCGAACTGGCCGTTGAAATACGTAAGCACGGATCCCGACACGTAGATTCTAATTTTCGCACACGAGTTTCACATCTTAGATGGCTGCCGTGTTCTCTATTAGATAGTTTAATAAGAAAGGATATTTTATGAACTTATCGTTTTTACTTGTACTTTTTATCTCTTTTTTCACAATAAATATCCTACCTTGGGTTCTAGCACTTATATCTAAAAAGGCTTCTGGTAATAACAAGGTCATCTGGTTCTTGATGTCGTTTTTATTATCATGGCTAGGCTTTATCGTTTATTACTATCTTGTGATTAAGCCAGAATGGAAAGCTGAGTTAGAAAGAAAAAAATCAAAAAGAATACTCAGAAATGAAAATGGAATGCCTATTAAAATGTATGAGCAATCTTAAGGTTAAAATTGACACGCATTTTATCAACGCTTATATGTAGATGAACACTAGTGATAGTCTAAATCTATATTTTGAAGATTTACGAAGGAACGACAATGCCTATAAAAAAATGGACTTTACAATACCTAGTCGCATTTCCCTTGCTGGCCACTATTTTTGCCAGTGTTCAATACTTTAAAGGCCAGTCTTTTTCCTACTCTCTTGAATTCGGGGTTACATGGGCTTTTATATCTATTTCTATATTTGCAGCTCGCCGCATTTACAATTTTAAAAAGCGGATCCATTGCGAAATATGCAACGATATACAAAATCATAAGACCATTGAATAATCGAGCGCGCTATTTCAGTTGAGTACTCAACCTTAATTTCATGTTAAAAAAACGGGTAAAAAAATGAAAACACAAACCTTACTTATCTATTTTTTCTTTTCCTTGCTAGTCTCTTTCTCGTGTGAAGCCTCTACGCGTTCGCTAAAAATAGAAGATGATGGTTTTGTTGCTACGTATTACTCTTCAGAGTCACAAGAACGTAAAGTTGGCGTTTTAGTGCTTGGAGGATCCGAAGGCGGCGTGCCAGAAAAGCTCGCTAGTCCAATCGTTGAAGCGGGATTCCCTACCCTAGCTTTAGCTTATTTTAAGGAAGAAGGCTTACCAGCAGAGTTAGAGAGAATACCTCTTGAATATGTAATTCAGGCTATGTCGTGGTTAAAATCACAACCAGAAACCACGCCGGACGACATTATTGTAGTTGGCTGGTCGAAAGGCGCTGAACTGTCACTTCTTCTAGCGTCAAAAGAACCAAGTATTTCAAATGTGGTTGCTATTGCGCCTAGCTCTGTTGTTTGGGCAGGTATTTTGAAAGATTGGAGTAAAGTGCCTGGTTCCAGCTGGACTTACGACGGGCAAGACTTAGCGTTTGTTCCTTTCAACCCGTCGGGTGAAGTTAATGGTTTGCTAGATCTCTATACGCAATCTTTAGAAAATCGAGCAGACAACGGTAAAGCTAATATTCCTGTACAGAAAATCAGCGCCGATGTTGTGTTAATGACTGGCGAAAACGATGAAATTTGGCCCTCGCCTACTATGGCTGAAACAGTTTGTGAAAAAATGAATGCGCGCACTAAACATAAGTGTAAGCACATAAACTACCAAGGGGCAGACCACTTGCTTAACTACGAGTTCTTAAAAGAGGGTAGCGATATGAACCAAACCTTTATTAAGATGCTTACTAATCACAATAACCACTAGTCAGCTTCTTCAATAAATAGAATCATATGACCATTGATGAATTCAATCACTATTGCAAAGCACTCCCCCACACTACTCACGTCGTTCAGTGGGGGAGTTCAGAAGTATGGAAAGTAGGTGGTAAAGTCTTTGCTATAGGGAGCATTAGCAAGGACGGACACCCTGCTTTTACCTTTAAAACATCTGAGCAAAACTATTATTTTCTGGAAGAAAAGCCTGGCTATAGGCCTGCGCCCTATCTCGCTAGTCGTGGAATGAAATGGATACAACAGTACAATTGCGAGAGTGATGAAGATGAAGCGTTAAAATACTATTTAAGCGCATCTTATAAACTAGTATCGTTAGGGTTAACCAAGAAAATGCAAAAAGAGCTTGGTTTAAATCAACCTCAATAAAGGTGCTTACACCATGTTCAAAGCAAAAGGCTTTACGCGCAATATTCGCCCTTATGTAGAAGCTGAACTAGCGCTAGCTCATAGAAAGCAAAACCAAAACAGCCAACAGTGTGCTTTTTCACACTTAGAAAATGCCCACGTTCTTGGTCAAGCCTCTACAAGGCTACACGTTAAAGTACACGTTCAAATGCTTTTATGGGCAGTGAAACAAGGCAATATTGGTGAGTTTTTTGGTCAACTTTTCAGAATTGCGGGCGCTGCCACAAAAACTGTTTTTGGGCTAGTACCTCATGGAAATACAGGTGGCGCTAACGTTAGCCCATTTAAGGCAATGCCAATTAAACCAGACTTAAATACGATCATAAAAAAAGCGCGTTCGAATGAAAATTAAAATTAACGTTGTCGATGCATTTACTAATGTAAGGTTTAAGGGCAATCCTGCTGCAGTAGTTATAACGGGTAAATGGCTTAGCGATGAAAAAATGCAAGAAATCGCTGCTGAAAATAACCTTTCAGAAACCGCCTTTTTAGTTGAAGATGATAATGGCGTATTCGCTATACGTTGGTTTTCCCCTGTGACGGAAATCGATTTTTGTGGTCATGCTACTTTAGCTTCTGCGTTTGTCATTTTTAGCGAAAACTACCAACTGCCGCACATCTCGCTTTTCGCCAAGTCGGTTGGGATGATGAAAGTCGTTAAAAAAAGCGACGGATTTATTCAGATGGATTTCCCTAATAGAATGCCCAGCCCTGTCGGTGAAGTGCCTGAAGCGTTACTAAAAGGGCTCTCTATCAAGCCCAAAAGCATTTTAAAAAATAACCAAGCTTACTTTGCTGTTTATTCTAACGAAGACGACGTTTTAAGCGTAATTCAAGACTGCGAACAACTAAAAACACTAGCGCCTTATGATGTGGTAGTGACAGCGCCTGGTACGCAATTTGATTTTGTTTCGCGTTATTTTTGGCCTGCGAACGGCGGTGATGAAGACCCGGTTACCGGTTCAATCCACACTGGGCTAGCGCCTTATTGGGCAAAAGTATTTGGACGATCAAAACTTATGGCTTATCAGGCATCTAAACGAGGCGGCACATTAAAATGTGAGGTGGCAGGTGACCGCGTGCTTATTTCTGGCCAAGCGGTGTCTTACCTTGAAGGTTACATTAATATTTGATGGTTGATTGCCTTACACGAACTAATCGATAAAAGAGAACTCTTCTCTCGAGTGTTACTTCCCGGCACAAACAAAAAAGCGGAAGATATTTAACCTTCCGCTTTCACTCACTCAACAGCGCATTGCTGCATCTAGTTTTAACTAGGCAAATGTAATATTAGCGCCCTACTGCAATGCCTTCTCTGCGAGGATCTGCGCCGCCAATTAATTTACCTGATTTAAACTGAATGCCATGAAGACCGCTGTTTAAATCCACTACTTTAACGTTATGGCCGAGTGCCTTTAACGGCTCTTCAAGCTCAGCTATTGGTGTGCCCTTCTCTAACGCAGTGTAGTCGTTTCGATTAGTAATTTTAGGAAGATTGATGGCCTGTTGAATATCCAAGCCAAAGTCTAAAACTCCAATCAGGGTTTGAGCGACGTAGCTTACAATTCTAGAGCCGCCCGGCGAGCCTACAACCACCTCTAAATTCCCTTCTTTGTCGAACACCATGGTAGGGCTCATAGCACTTCTAGGACGCTTACCAGGCTCTACGCGATTTGGTACTGGAAAACGGTTTTTGGTTGGCGAAAATGAAAAGTCGGTAAGCTGATTATTAAGCAGGAAGCCTTCTACCATAATCCCAGAACCAAACATAAATTCAATGCTGGTAGTCATTGATACTGCATTGCCCTCTTTGTCTACTATAGAAACGTGTGAGGTATTGGGCAGCTCCATTGACGTACCAAGTGCTACATTCGCATCGGCGTAGGGATTGCCCGCGCGTTTGCGGCGCCACTCTTTATCAACAGCAATACTCTCGGCTCGGCGCTGAAGATAAGCGGTATTAATCATGGCCGCAAACGGCAAGTTAGTAAAATCGCTATCCGCAATGAACTTCTCGCGGTCGGCATATGAAAGCGCACTAGCTTGCGTATATAGGTTGGCAAACTCTACTGAATCTGGTGCGTATTGACTAAGGTTAAAACCTTCTAACATTTTTAGAATTTGATAAACGTTTACGCCACCTGAGCTAGGTGGTGCCATACCGCAAATGCGTTTTTCGTGGTACAGGCCACATACGGGTTCACGTTTTACTGGTTCGTAGCTTGCTAAGTCTTCCAACGACATTTGGCCAGGGTTAATCTCCGCATTATTAACCGCTTCCACTATTTTTTCGGCAACTTCGCCTTTCAGTAAATAATCGCTGCCTTTTTCAGCAATACCTCTTAAGGTTTTAGCCAGCTTCTTATTTTTCTTTACCGTGCCTTCTTTTAACGGCAGGCCTGCCGGGAAGAAGTAAGTAGAGCTTGCAGGAAAAGTTTTCAGGCCAGGGTGATAGTCTAATGCAACAAGTTTGGCTAAACGCGGCGATACTTTAAAGCCGTCTTCAGCTGTTTTGATTGTATCGTCGAACAGCGTATTCCAAGGCAGCTTGCCGAACTCGCCCTGAGCCATTTCTAGCGCTTTTACTGCTCCAGGCACGCCAACTGACTTACCGCCTACTACGGCATCTAACCAGCGCATTGGTTTATTACCTTCAATAAACCAATGAGAATTGACAGCTTTCGGTGCTGTTTCACGGCCGTCAAAGGTGTGAAGTACTTTGTTCTTATTATCCCAATAAAGGATAAACGCACCACCACCAATACCTGACGATTGTGGTTCAACCAGCGAAAGCATCGATTGCACAGCTACCGCTGCATCGATTGCACTGCCGCCCTTTTCTAAAATATTCTTTCCCGCCCAAGACGCATAGGGGTTTGCCGCTACAACCATATAATCTTTGGCTTCAAATGCCTTTTTCTCTATGTAGCCTGTTGCCGCTTCTGGTTCTCCAACTTCACGCGTTTGCTTCGCGTTCGCACCAAAAATAAAACAGCTAGATAATGCAAGAGTTACCACTGAAGCTCTGAAAAAAGCACTGCGTCTCAAAATAATACTTCCTCTTATTTAAATTTTTCGGGGTTTATTGGGCGTTTTTTAAGAAACGCATCAAACGCTTCTTGAGCTGCGGTTGTGCCCAACGCTTCTAAAAATATATCAAACTCTTCGTTCATTTGTTGGTTTGTTCGCTCTCCGTCACCTTTTAATAGCGCTTTTGTTTGTTTAAGCGAAAATGAAGGCTTGGCGACGAGTTTCTCTACCGTAGTTTGAACCGTTTGATCTATTTCATGAGCGTCGACAATTTTTGTCAGAATACCAAATTGATAAGCATCAGCAGAGGTAAAGGGTTCGCCCAGCATTAGCCACTCTGCCGCCTTTATATGACCGGCAACCTTAGGCAAAAGATAACTTGATGCATATTCAGGAACAAGCCCTAAGTTGATGAATGGTAGAACAAATCGGGTATCTGGAGTGGCGTAGACAAAATCGCAGTGAAGTAAAAGCGTTGTGCCTATGCCCACTGCCAACCCGTGAACTTGCGCAATAACCGGCAAGTGACACGCCGCCAGAGCGCGCATAAACGCAGCTGTTTCTGGCACCTGAGCGTGATCTTGTTGCTGTGCGAAGTCTCCAATGTCATTCCCTGCAGTAAAACAATCGCCCGCGCCCTTAATGACCACCACTTTGGTTGAGCCATCGTTCTTAACACCTAATATGGCGTTCGCCATTTCTTGGTACATGTCCCGCGTTAATGCATTTTTTTTATCGGTACGGTTAAGCGTAATGGTTAAGCATTGCTGGTTTGTTTCGGTAATAATGTAAGACATAATTACTCCTTTACTGTCGTCTTTTTTATTTTAGGTGTACTTCAGTTTTCACCGCGTTGGCAATTTCTGTATCATAGCCAGCAAATTCGAAATTCAAAAATAACTAACACTGATGATGTCACTGCCGTTTTCGCTTAAGTATAGCGCTGGTCCTTTATTTGTAGCGCTATGCTCCGTTGTCGCGTTTTTCTTTGAGCCCATGTCTGGCAATTATTTGGCTTACGACAGGTATGCCATTCAAGGTTTAGAAACCTGGCGTATAGTCAGCGGAAATATCGTGCACACCAATGGCTATCACTTACTTTTAAATTTAGCAGGTCTGGCGTTATTGTGGGCACTCCACGGTGAACATTATCGCCTTGGTTTGTACTTAAAAGTTTTTGTGTGGTGCTGTTTGGGAACCAGTATTGGGCTTTATTTTTTCTCTCCGGATCTCATTTGGTACGCAGGCTTATCTGGCGCACTACATGGTATTTTCGCATGGGGCGCCTGTGTTGATATTAAGGAAAAGATGAAGTCGGGTTGGCTACTGCTTATTGGGTTAGCGATTAAAGTGGGATACGAACAAATAGACGGTAGTAGTGAACAAGTTGCAAACCTGATTGACGCAAAAGTTGCCGTAGATGCGCATTTATTTGGTGCGCTTACGGGTATAGCAATCTTCTTACTTATGTTCATTACGGCGAAAAGAAAATAGAAACTCGAGCGTTATAGCGTCACTCTTTTTGCGCATTTTGATTTGTTAAAACAGATTAACGTGCTGAAGCAAAAAAAGAAGATTTAAAAAAGGCCCGAATTCATTGAATTTGGGCCTTTTTTGTAAGCTTTTTCCGTCCTTAATAGCTACCGCGCTGTGAGCAACTCAGTGGCTCTTAATCACTGGGTTGCACTCGCAGTTTTGCCTATAAGTTTTCTTCGAATAGCTTGTATATACGACGGTATTCATCAAGCCAAGAGCTTGGCTGCACAAAGCCATGTGGCTCTACCGGATAAATGGCCGTTTCAAAATCTTCTTTCTCAAGCTCGATAAGGCGCTGTACCAATCGCACGGTGTCGTGGAAAAACACGTTGTCATCAACCATTGGCGCATTGATAAGCAAAGGCTTTTCTAGTCCATCGGCAAAATAAATTGGCGAGCTACGCTCAAACGCAATGGGGTCGATATCAGGCGTATTAAGAATATTAGCCGTATATGGCGTGTTGTAATGGGCCCAATCGGTTACCGGACGAAGTGCTGCACCTGCCGCAAACAGATCTGGCGCGGTAAACATAGACATAAAGGTTAAGAAGCCGCCGTATGAACCGCCGTATGTGCCAATACGCTTACGATCTACATTTGCATTTTCAACAAGCCAGTTAACACCATCACGCAAATCTTGCACTTCAGGCGTACCCATTTGACGATAAATAGCGGTTCGCCAATCACGTCCGTAGCCAGCACTAGCGCGATAGTCCATATCTAGTACGACATAGCCTTGCTGCACGAGCATGCTATGGAACATGTATTCTCGGAAGTAACCAGACCACCCCATGTGGGCGTTTTGCAAGTAGCCTGCACCGTGATTAAACACTACCGCTTTATTTGGTGCCGTCTTGTCGTAATTTTCCGGTAAATATACTCGTGCGTAAATAGGTGCATCGGTATGCGTCGATTCAATAGCAACGATGTTAGGCACCGCCCATGGAAGTGCATTAAAATCTGCACTGGTGCTTTGCGTGATTTGCTTTGCCGCTGTTGTTTCGTTTGCTGGCTTAACGTAAAGCTCTTGTGGTTGATTCACCTTGCTATGGCTTAGCAGCAAATTTTTACCATCAGGGCTAAGTGAGTAGTCTGTCATACCATTCAAATCAGTCATGGTATCGATGGTATTGTCACTTAAATCTGCACGATAAACTTCGTAAAGCCCCGGATGCTCCATGTTAGCTTTAAAGTAGATATAATTGTCATCGCTAGAAAGCGTTAAATCGTCAACAATAAAACGGCCGCTGGTTAGCGCGACAGGCTTCTCGCCAGGCTTTTGAACGTATAAGTGAGAGTAACCAGTATGCTCAGACTGATAGTAAAGCGTCTCGCTGTCATTTAGCCAATCAAACGCGTTGAAACGGTAGTTTACCCACGCATCGTCATGAAGCCTATGTTGGTTTTCTAGCGTTTTATTTTCTAGGTCGACCGTTGCAATCCAGCGGTCTTTGTTGTCCCACGCTTCTAGCATAACGGCAACAGCGTTACCGTTTTTGTGCCAGCGAATCGAAGGCTTAGTCCAATACCAGCTTTGCAGTAAGGTAATATCGCGCGGCAAACGATTAACTTCATAGGTCTCGCCATTGGCTTTCGCGTTTTCTTCTTTTACATCTGCAAGTACGTCGTCATTGTATCCAGGCAAATTAAAGTATTTAAGTTCACTCTTCTCGCCAGTTTTCAAATTAAGCAGCCACAGTTCATGATTTACCGATTCTGCATCTGCAACACGTTGGCGTACCGGCTTCGCGGCAATGCGGCTGTCTTCTTGGATATAATGCGGCATGATGTCGCTGTCATCACGAGTCGGCTTACTTTCCGTGGTGGCGACTACTGCAAAGTTACCCGCAGGTGATACGCTAATACCCGCTAGTCGATGCGACTTATCAAAGTAAAACGGCGTAGGTGCTACACTACTGTTTTCTTTGGCCAACGCTTTTTGAGCGTCGTCTTTTTCTTGTCTGTTTTTGCGCTGTAGTTTGATGTATTCCACCAGCGACTGTTGCTGCTCGGCAATATAATCTTTAGGCGGCTCAACCGCTTTAGGCTCGTCGCTAAACTCCCAGCTCAATAATTCTTCGCGGGTGCCGTTAGATAGGTCTATAGCAATAAATTTGTTACCGCTTAACGCCATTAAGCGGCCATCAGTCATAAATGAAAGCGTTGACAGCGCATTCCCGCCACGCGCGATACGCACAGTTTCACCGTTGGTAAATTGCACATAAACACTGTCTTCAAATGAATAAGCAATTACACCATCATTTCTTACTACACGTTCGTCAAAACGATACTTGTGCAAATCTGACAACGGTGCTTTTACGGCATTTGCAGGGTTTGAGAGTTCAGCAACATAAACATCTGTTAACGCGCTATCTTGCCTTTCTTTTTCAAAAACAATTTTATCGCCATTGACCGACCACCCCATACCTTCGGGTAGCGCGCCCATCCATTGTGGATCTGACATTATTTGCTTTAAAGTAATTTCACCATTTTTCGCGCTGTTCTGAGGCGCGACATCGGGTGTAACGGTTTGCTGGACAGTGGCAGCAGGAAGCGATGTAGACGCTGTTTGGCTAGATGGTTCGTTAGTAGTGCTTGCACATCCGCCCAACGCAAAAGTAACGCTAGCCGCGATGAGTAAAGAAGAGTATTTTTTCATTATTTTAAGTCGTTGTTATGTAAAAAACGTTAACATTATACGCAGAGCAGTTACTAATACGCTAACGTTCATCGATTGAGATAGTGAACCAAACGTAAACCATCTGCGTTTATGGTTGTGAAACTGGTCTGTCGGCCTGAACAAAATAACAAAAATTCACTGATGAGGTAAAACACTATGAAAGCTAAAGGTTTTGTACCTGCGTTGCTTGCGCTCAGCTTTTTCACGACTCCTAGCTTTGCGAGCGAGTGCCCCAGCGTACTAAAGTTCATGAAGCGTAAGCTCAACTCACAAGAAACGGTGAATTTGTGTAACGAATATGCCGGAAAGACCCTTTTAGTGGTGAACACAGCCAGCTATTGCGGCTACACGCCACAATTTGAAGGTTTAGAAGCTCTTTATAGTGACTACAAAGACAAAGATTTTGTAGTACTTGGCTTCCCGTCGCACGATTTTAACCAAGAAGATAATGATGAAGGCAAAACGGCAGAACTGTGTGAATTGACTTATGGCGTAAAGTTTCCGATGTTTGAACCAATATCGGTAAAAGGTGAAGACGCCGATCCTATGTATAGAATGCTAAAAACCGCCACCGGCAAAGCGCCATCATGGAACTTTAATAAGTACCTTATTGACAGCTCTGGTAAGCAAATAACCCACTACCCTAGTTCAACAAAGCCCACTGATCCGGCTTTTATCGCTGACATAGAGGCACTCCTCAAAAGCGAATAAAACCGCGAATATCAACGCTGCCTATAGGTCACACCAAACGAGAATCTAAAAGCCGCGCATAAAAAAGCCCCGCGTAACACGCGGGGCAATCAAGCACACTCAACTTGGAACACACTTTTAGCTGAAAACATACTTCCTACGTTTTAGCTAACTGCATTAATTTGGTGTGTTTAGTTGTTGGTTAGTTCAATAATTTTTTCGCTTGCTTCAGAAAAAGCCTTGTTTGCTTGCTCTTCGCCCATGTTAAGTCCTTCAGCGTAAACGAATTTAACGTCACTGATACCAACAAAATTTAAAAAGTGTTTTAAATACGGCGTTTGCGTATCAAAGTCTGAACCTGCATACACACCACCACGCGCGGCAAAAACAGTCGCTGATTTATTTTCTAGCAATCCGACAGGACCTGTCTCGGTATACTTAAATGTTATACCAGCTCTTGCAATACGGTCGAAGTAAGCTTTTAAGCTCGATGGGATGCCAAAGTTGTACATTGGCACGGCTAGCACAATTTCGTCAGCCGCTTTTACTGCTTCAACAATGTCATCAGAGACTTTTACCAATGCCTGTTGTGATTCATTTCGCTCAGACGCCTCAGTCATCCACGCTTGCATTTCTTCACCTGTTAAATGAGGCAGTGCCAGAGAGGCAACATCCACGCGGTTAATGTGCACAGAACCGTCATTCTCAATTTTTGAAAGGTACTCGTTTGCAAGCTTTGAAGAATTACCTTGGTTGCCATTTAGGCTGGAAAATATAGCTAGTACTTTTTTCATGCCGAACTCCAATATTCGTTGTTTCGATAATATATGGCTATATTACGGCAATCGGGTGGGATGAAAATATCAAAAACATGAAGGCTTCGTTCTATTTTGTAGAACAAACTGCCAAGGAACAGAGTAAATGTGAAATTATTGAAAACATTACATTACGTTAATGTTGCAAGGAGGTTGATCTTCTCTTATTTGCTCAGCGTAACCGAGTTTGCCACAACACAATTAAGAGGATACAAAATATGAGAAGGACCAAAGCGCTCCTTGCATGTTCAATATTACCACTGTTTTTAATTGGCTGCTCGGATGACGACGACGATGTCGTACAAGAGCCCACACCCGCCCCGGAATACGCAAACGTTCGAGTTGTTCACGCAGCATCAGACGCACCAATGGTAAACATCACTGCTAACGACGCCATACTCAACGATCTCGAAAGCGTTGATTACCAAGTCGCTTCATCTCGCTTCGAAGTTGAGACAGGCATGTACGATATTGGTGTTACAGGCATTCTTCCAGGTGAAAACGCTGAAGTGTTGCAAGCTGACGTTACTTTAGAAGCTGACATGAACTACGATATTTTTGCCGTAGGTAATGTTAGCGATGAGTCGTTATCGCTTTTAACAGTGACCAGTATGGAAACCGCAGTTGACGCGGGTAATGCTCAAGTACAGATTGTACATGCAGCATCAATGGCACCTATGGTAGATATTTATGTTACGGCACCAGATACAGATATCACTGCCGAGCAGCCGCTTGTTACTGCTGAATTTACTGACGCAACCGATTTAATTCAAGTACCTGCGGGCGATTATCAAATTCGTATTACACCGGCCGGTGAGACAACGGTTGTATACGACTCTGGTACGGTAAACCTTGCAGACGGTGCCGATTTGCTTATCGCTGCCACTAATAACGTAGGTACAGGCGATTCACCAGTAACATTACTGGCCGCGGACGGTGATGGAAGCTTCAAAATATGGGATGCAGAAGCAGGTGCTGCTATCCGCGTTGTGCACGGTATCAGCGACGCACCAGCGGTTGATGTTGTAGCAAATAACGAAATAGTATTGGTGGACGGAATACAGTTCCCGCGCACCACAGACTATTTGTCTGTTGCAGCCGGTGACTATCTCATTGACGTTGTAGCCGATAGCGACAACAGTGTTGTGGCAATTGACGATGCTGAGTTGACGCTAGAAGTAGGTATGTCTTATACCGCTATCGCAAACAACGTTTTGGCTGCACCAGAACTTGATGTGCTTGTTGATATGCCCCGCTCCGTAGCGACAGAAGCGAAAGTGCGTATTGTACATGCTTCACCTTCAGCGGGTAACGTCGATATTTACGTAACCGCAGATGGCGAAATTGATGCGGTTGACCCGGCATTTGCCGATATTGCCTATGAGACTGGCGAGCTTGTTGAAACAGGTTACGTAAGTCTTGCAGAAGGTGACTACGTAGTTACGGTTACACCAACAGGCACCAAAACAGCGGCAATCGAAACAGGCGTTTTAGCGCTTGAGAATGGTGAGATTTACACTGCTATCGCACTAGATGGCGCGATGGAAGGTGATTTACCTCAATTAGCGTTGCTTGATGGCCTAGCACCACCTCCACCAGCTTTTAATGCTGACATGACTTACAATGTAAACTTAAGTGGGTCACAAGAAGTGCCTGCCGTTACCACTATGTCTATGGCAACTGCAGTGGTCGAAATTGACGAAGACTTACCTGCGTTTAGCGTAAGTGTTGACGTATCAGGCTTAACGGATGTTACTGGTGTACACGTACACGATGGCGGCATTGGTATGAATGGTCCGGTTGCTTTCCCACTGACTGATGCTGGTAATGGTACTTATGTTCTCGCTGAAACTAATATTTCACCTATCAACTTAGACGCGCTGACTAACGGTGAGTGGTATTTAAATGTTCACACTACCGCTAACCCTAACGGTGAAGTGCGTGGTCAGATTGTTCCCGACACAACTGCGGTAGTAACATTCTCACTAAGCGGCAGCCAAGAGGTACCAGCAGTTGACACCATGGCAATGGGGTCTGGCTATGCGCTCTTCGACACCACAAACAACAACGTTTCTCTTGTGGCGGTAACCACTATTGAAAATGCGACTATGGCGCACATTCATATTGGGTTTGCTGGTGAAAATGGTGACGTACTTGTAGGACTTGTGGAAAGTGAAAGCACCGCTGGCGTTTGGATGACAGACGGAAGCATAGCACTAGATGAAGCCACAGCTACGCAACTACTGGCAGGTGGTCATTATGTGAATGTGCATACAGCAGCTAATACTGGTGGTGAAATTCGCGGCCAAATCACACCTGATAATATTGAAGTGTACGGCATCATCGCAAACGGCCTACAAGAAGTGCCTGCAGTAACTACAACAGCAAGCGGCGCTGGTGCATTTACTTTGAATACATCTACAGGTGCACTGTCAGGCAGCGTAACCATTACCGGTATGACAGCAAACATGGCTCACATTCACGAGGGTGAAATGGGCGTAAATGGAGATGTTCTAATTGGACTTACTGCCGGTGCCAGCGGTATGTGGTCTGTGCCTGCTAATACTACGTTAACCGCTGAGCAAATGAATGTTATGGCAGACGGAGGTCTTTACACTAACTTCCACTCAGATGCATTCCCAAGTGGTGAAATTCGTGGACAAATTACGCTAGGTTTTGACTAGTCAAAAATAGCTAAACCCATTGTGTTTCAATTATATTGAGACCCAATTAATCTAAAATAAAAAAAGGGGCAAACGCCCCTTTTTTGTTTTTCTCGACAAGAAGATTTTATCTATATGGTATTTAGCGCCGTGTCGAAATCTGCAATCAGATCCTGAGTGTCTTCAATACCTACCGAGATACGCAGCATGGTATCGGAAATACCCATTAACTCACGCTCTTCTGCCGTGTTCTCAAAATAAATAGTAGGCGCAACTGGTAGCGCTAAGGTGCGATTATCCCCTAAGTGCGTGGCGCAAATAACTAACTTCATTTCGTTTAAAAACGCCACGGGATCAGCACCGTCGATAAGGTCAAAACTCAAAATTGCGCCATAGCCGTCGTTTAGGTATTCCCTTGCCATGAAATGCTGAGGGTGGTCGGCAAGACCTGGATAAAAGACTTTAGATACCTTGGGGTGATTATCTAGGAACGTCGCCAACTGCATAGCATTATGCTGACTTCGTGATAAACGTAAATCTAAGGTTTCCATGCCTAGGGCAATGGCCGTCGCTGATTGCGGTGCCAATGTAGCGCCTAAATCGCGTAAACCTTTCTTTTTGATTTGTGTAATGCCCCACTGTGCAGTATCTGCAACCTGATAAGCCGGTTTTAGGTTACTAAACTTAGTCCAATCATAGTTACCCGTATCGATGACAGCACCACCTAAAACGTTACCGTGACCTGCAATGTATTTTGTCAGCGAGCAAAACACTAACGACGCTTTAGCATCTTTAGCGTAAAAAACAGGGGGTGGCGTCATGGTGTTATCAACCATAAACAGCATGTGCTTCTCTTCGCAGAATTGACCAATGGCGTGAAGGTCGGCCACCTGTGTCACAGGGTTAGCTACGGTTTCGGTGTAAACGCCTTTTGTGTTTGGCTGGTAAGCTTCTTTGACTTGCTGAATGTCGGTCACATCTGTGTGGGTAACCTGCACACCAAAATCTTTAATGGTTTCAAAAAAGCTTCGCGTATTACCAAAAAGGTATTGGCTTACAATTAAATGGTCGCCGGCTTTGAGTAAAGCAAATAACGAGCTGCTTATCGCCGCCATTCCGGTTGAGTAACACAAAGTACCTACACCGCCTTCCAGATCATTAAGCATATTTTGCAATGCCGCCACAGAAGGTGACGATGAACGAGAATAAACATGAGCAGCTCGTTTACCTTGAAACGCATCGATGATGCCCTGCGCATCTTTAAACTCGAAAAGAACTGAATTAGACGTGCTGCTGTGAACACCACCATGTTCAGGCGTATTTAGCATGCGATCAGAATGAACCTGACGGGTTGTGAATCCCAATTTTGTCACGGGTGAAGCTCCGAAAATAGATGTTTGCGACCGAGCCGAGTGCGCACCAGTACTCTGAGTTGATACGGTTGCGTACTTACCACTTCAATAGAAATGATTATGGCTTTGTAATGCAGTTTTTAGGATATTTTGCGCAAACATTATCATAAAACGTATAAATAGTTTGCATTTGTTCATCTATGTTAGTCACTTTCTGAATAATTGGCCCCAACACAATCATTTTTCTGGCGTAGTCCAACCCAATGACTTGTATAGGAATTTCGGCTTCTCGTGCAATGTGCATAAAGCCTGTTTTCCATGGATAAATGGGGCTTCGTGTACCCTCTGGCGCTAACGCGAGTATTAATTGATCGGCTTCCTTTATCTTATTTGCAATAGACGTGACCACCCCATGCGCTTTACTTCTCTCTATAGGAATGCCGCCTAGCCTTTTAACAATAGCGCCCAAAGGGGGCGCAAAGATGGTGTGCTTTCCGAAAAAATTAATGTTTAGCTTAAAGGAAAAAACCACGAACAAGCCAATAAAGAAATCCCAGTTCGATGTGTGCGGTGCCACCGCTAAAATGGCTTTTTTCTGATTGATTAGTTCACCTTCTACACGCCAGCCCCTTTTTGTCAGCACCCATGCTGCAAACGACGACAACCAGTTGGGCCACTTGCGAGGGACATGCTCTCCAACTTTAACACTATTGGCCCGTTTAGAGTGGGTTTGAGGGTGTGAGGTTTTCGTCATTATTATTATGCTCTGCTTACTACACTTAGGTTATCTATTTGCTAATTTATTTTCTGAGGCTTCGAAGTGGAATGCCGTAACGAAAAGCGCTTTACTTTCCATATTGTACCCGCATATTAATTAACAGAGTAAAACGTTGGAGTGTGCGCAATTTGGCGAAGAGTAATCAAAATGGGTTTGTAACGCAATTGTTAACAATACAGCGTTTTGAATTCTTAGAGAATATGGGCTTAATATAGCTATGTGTATTTTATTTATCGCAAACAATATGCGAGATGACTACCCGCTTATCATCGCTGCGAATCGGGATGAGTTTTACGCACGACCAACCGCGCCGTCTTCATTCTGGAAAAGCCACCCGCATTTGCTCGCCGGACAAGACTTAGAAGCTAATGGAACCTGGATGGGTGTTACGCGTAACGGATATGTGGCGGCGCTTACTAATGTAAGGGACCCACACAACATCAATAAAAATGCGGTATCGCGAGGTGAATTAGTCGCCAACTGGCTGAAGCACGACTCAGTCGAAATGAAGCCTGTTGCACAATCACAATACTTGGCAACGCTAGAAAAAACGCGCCACCGATACAACGGCTACAACCTGTTATTCGGAGATATAAATTCGCTTAAGGTTTACAACAACGTAAACAATTCGACCCACATTATCGACACTGGTGTCTACGGTTTGTCTAACGCGGATATTGCCACACCTTGGCCAAAAGTCACGCAGGGCGTTACCGCATTGAACAATTATGTCACAAAACAAAACATCATTAATGATGAAGACTTATTTGATATTTTACGTTACGACAATAAAGCCGACGATGCCCTGTTACCCGACACGGGCGTAGGCTATGAGTGGGAAAAGGCGTTGTCTTCCATTTTTATTCAATCCGAAAAATACGGAACGCGTACCTCTACACTGCTATTAGTAGATAGAAACAATACGCTGACCTGGAAAGAACGACGCTTTTCAGACAAAGGCGAAGCACAAGAAACCCGCGCTTTTTCTTTTTCAATTTAGGGTGTTTTTGAAATGAAACTTTCGTTTACGTTTTCTTTCCTCGACTAATTGAAATATTTTCAACCTTTAGGGGTCGTTTTTTCTACCATCGGTGGCATAATGCCAGCCTGCTATCTTTTGCATACCAACGTAACGTGAGGACATATCGTGTTTGAAGTATTACCCCATCTCGCCCCAGATCCAATTCTTGGCCTGTCAGCTGCTTTTCGTGAAGACACCAACCCAAACAAAATCGATTTAGGTGTTGGCGTATATAAAGATGAGCAAGGTAATACCCCTATTCTTTCAAGTGTCGCAAAAGCGCAAAAAGTGCTTTTAGATACCGAAACTAGCAAAACCTACATCACGCCTCAGGGCAATCAAGGTTTTATCGACGGTATGTTGTCTTTGCTATTAGGTAAGACTAGCCCCGTTCTATTAGCAGACCGCGTTGCAGCGGTTCAAGCTCCAGGTGGTTGCGGTGCATTGCGTATTCTTTCAGAACTACTTGCCCGTTGTAACGACAACGCTAAAGTATGGGTAAGCGACCCAACATGGGCGAACCACATTCCACTTATCGGCTCTGCGGGTCTTAAAATCGAAACCTACCCGTACTTCGATAAAGCGTCAGCAAGCATTCGCTTTGACGCTATGATGGAAACGCTACGTAAAACAGAAAAAGGCGATATCGTTCTTCTTCACGGTTGCTGTCACAACCCTACGGGTGCTGACCTTACCAACGCTCAGTGGGATGAAGTATTAGAAGTCGCTAAAGAGCGTGAGTTCCTACCATTTATCGACGTTGCATACTTAGGCTTTGGTGAAGGCTTAGATGAAGATGCGTACGGCATGCGTTTATTGGTTGAAAACCTTCCAGAGGTAATTGTTGCGGCTTCTTGTTCTAAGAACTTTGGACTTTATCGCGAACGTGTTGGTTTAGCTGCCATTATTACTGAAGATTCAGCAACCCGTAAAATTGCTCAGGGTCAAATTCAGTCAATCGCACGTGGCATCTACTCTATGCCACCAAGCTACGGCGGCGCGTTGGTAGACATCATCCTAGCTGACGAAGCACTTAACAACGAGTGGGTATCTGAAGTGAACGAAATGCGCGATCGCATGAAATCACTCCGTGCGATGCTAGTTCAAAACCTTCACGATAATGGCTCGCCTAAAGACTTTAGCTTCGTAAACGACCAAAAAGGTATGTTCTCATTCTTGTGTATCACTCCAGAGCAAGTGCGCGAAGTGCGTGAAAAGCACAGTGTGTATTTTGTTGATTCTAGCCGCGTTAACATTGCGGGCATCAACCAAGAAAACGTAGAAACACTAGCTAAAGCATTGGTATCAGTGCTTTAAGTACGAACTATTGATTCTTAAGATCCAAAAGGCAGGGTTCTTACCCTGCCTTTTTTATTGCCTTCAAATTACCCGTCTTCCTATTTCTGCGATGAACGCCCCAACTACGCTGTCAGTGGCGGCTAGTTACACTTTTTAACAAATTCACGCGGTGCGCTATACGCTTTTTAGTAGGGCAAGCAGAATATAATCGTTACACTATAACAATGTTGACGTACACGTTAACTTGGTATTTGTTACGACTGACTTATAACAATGAGATTAACGACAAGAACAAGGATCACCCATGTCTAAAGTAAGTGTATTTTGTCTTTCTGCCGCGCTACTTGGCAGTGCAATGCAAGTAAATGCTAAGGAAGGCATGTTCACGCCAGAACAACTCCCTTCAATTGCCGGCGATTTAAAAGAAACAGGCTTAGCAATCCCTGCTAGTAGTATTAACGACCTAACCGCGTTTCCTATGGGCGCGATTGTTTCATTAGGTGGCTGTTCAGCATCGTTTGTCTCTGACAAAGGCTTGGCCGTTACTAATCACCACTGTGCGCGCGGCTCTGTTCAATATAACAGCACCCCAGAAAACAACTATTTAAAAGATGGTTTCCTAGCAAAAGAAATTGGTGAAGAACTGCCGGCCGCGCCGGGTACACGCATGTTCGTTACGGTCGATTTTTCTGATGTAACCGACAACGTCATTGGCGGTATCAGCGATGACGTTCAAGGACGCGAGCGCTACGACCTCATTGAAGCGAACCGCAAAGCATTAATTGCAGAATGTGAGTCTGAAGCGGGCTTCCGCTGCTCTGTGCCTTCGTTTTTCCAAGGCCTTGAGTATAAGCTAATTAAGCAAATGGAAATTCGTGACGTGCGCATTGCCTACGCGCCTGCTGATTCAATTGGTAAATACGGTGGTGATGTAGATAACTGGATGTGGCCTCGTCATACGGGCGACTTCTCTTTCTATCGTGCTTATGTGGGTAAAGACGGTAAACCTGCTGATTACAGTGAAGAGAACGTGCCGTTTAAACCTGAGCATTTCTTAAAAGTTTCGGCAGCTGGACTTGAAGACGGCGACTTTGTTATGGCAGCGGGCTACCCTGGCTCTACTAATCGCTATGCACGTTTATCACAAGTATCGTACACGTTTGATTGGTTATATCCCACTTACCTTGAACTGGTAGACGCGTGGATCAAGACTATCGAAAGTGCATCTGAAGAAGGCAGCGATGCGCGTATCAAATACGAAGCATTGTTAGCGGGTCTTAACAACTTCCACAAAAATACGTTAGGCCAGCTTTCTGGCGCTAAACGCGTTGGACTTGTTCCACGTCGCGCTGAGCGTGAAGAGCAACTAGCTGCATGGCTTGATAAAAACGGTAAGAGTGAAATGAAGCAAGCACTAGCCGATCTTGATGCGGTTAGTGCTGAACAAATGCAAATGAACAAGCAAAACTTCTGGTACAACAACCTAAGTCGTGCACAACTCTTGTCGTCAGCTCAAACCCTGTATCGCAATGCCATCGAAAAAGAAAAGCCGGACGCAGAACGTGAATCTGGATTTCAGGACCGCGATCAAATTCGCCTGAAAGAAGGCGTAGAGCGCATTGAGCGTCGCTTTGATCCGGCCGTTGATCAGGCCGTTTGGCAAAAAATGATTAGTATGTACCTTGAACAGCCTGAAGAAAACCGAGTAGCCGCGTTCGATAAAGCAGTAGGCATTGATAGTGATACTGACGGAAAAACACTTCAGAAGAAGTTAAAGGCGTTTTACGACAAGACTTCATTGACTAACACTGAAGAACGTTTGAAATGGTTAACTGCAAGCCGCGCTGATTTCGAAAATAGCAACGACCCGTTCATTAAACTTGCGGTTGCCCTGTTCGATACCGAGATGGCTATTGAAGATAAGAGCAAAACGCTAAGCGGTAAAGCTGCCGCGCTTCGCCCTAAATACATGAGTGCCATTATTGAGTGGCAAAAATCTCTTGGCAGCCTTGCTTATCCAGATGCAAATAGTACGCTGCGTGTTACTTACGGCAATGTAATGGGCGGCTCGCCTAAAGACGGTCTGATTTACGAGCCGTTTACTCGTCTTGAAGGTATTACCGAAAAAGACACGGGCGAGACACCATTCGACTCACCTAAAAAACAGCTTGAGCTTATTGAAGATAAGAAATACGGCCCTTACAAGTTAGACGCTATTAACAGCGTGCCGGTAAACTTCCTGACGGATTTAGATTCAACAGGCGGTAACTCAGGCTCAGCAACGCTCAACGCAAAAGCAGAGCTTATCGGCCTGTTGTTTGACGGTACATTCGAGAGTGTAAATTCTGATTGGGATTTTGATCCGAAAACAACCCGTACCATCCATGTAGATAGCCGCTACATGTTATGGGTAATGGAATACGTTGACGGTGCAACAAACCTCATCGAAGAAATGACCATCGTTAAATAACCACCAAATAATGGGGTCAGAGTAAATTTCTGTCTCCCATTTCCGTTAACTGAAAAGGAGATCGTTATGAGGTTACTAATAAGGCTTGTTAGTTTAGCCGTGGCTGCGTACTCGTGTTATAGCGGAGCTATAACCGGCGAGTGGAAAGCATCTATCGCTATTGTTTCGCTATGTGCGTTGGTGTTCCTAATTACGTTTATTTCCAATACTCGAGGCGCTACGCCAGGCTCTCAAAGCGATGGCGCCTCAGCGATATACACGCCAAGCAGTAGCTCAAGCTCATCTTGTAGCAGTGATGGCGGTGGTGGAGATTGCTAAAACCCAATGGGGGTCAGAGTACTTTTTTCAGTATTTAAAGTACTCTGACCCCCAAATTAATGTACTCTGACCCCATTATTTTATTTGAGGTTGCGGAGGCCTTGGGTGAGGAGTCGGTCTAGTGCGTTGGCGAAGTTTTGTTTGTCACGTTGGGAGAAGGCTTTTGGACCGCCTGTGTGTTCTCCGCTTGAGCGCATGGTTTCCATGAAATCCCGCATGCCCAGTATCTGCTTAATAGACGACTTATCGTATTCTTCACCACGATTATTTAATGCTAGCGCATTTTTTGCCAGTACATCAGCGGCCAATGGAATGTCATTGGTAATCACCAAGTCACCCGCTTCACACTTCTCTACTATATAATCGTCAGCGGCATCGAAGCCTGACGGCACTTGCGTTAAGGTTATGTGCTTGTCTGGTGGAACAGACATGGAATGGTTAGCCACCAAAGACAAAGGCAGCTTGGTACGTCTGGCTGCCTTAAAAAGAATGTCTTTGATCACTGCAGGGCACGCGTCGGCGTCAACCCATATATGCATGGTCGTATCTCGTAACTGTATCTAATTACGCTAGCATACCACCATCTACTACCACTGTCGTGCCGGTCGTGTAGGTTGAAGCGTCTGATACTAAATACAATACCGTGCCCGCCATTTCATCTGGGTCAGCGACACGACCTAGTGGAATAACTTTAAGTGCGTGCTTCAGGATTTGCTCATTAGTTGTTAACGCTGACGCAAATTTAGTATCGGTTAAGCCTGGCAATAATGCGTTTACGCGAATGTTCAAGCTACCGCACTCTTTTGCAAATGACTTAGTCATGCTGATAACCGCAGCTTTGGTAATAGAATAAATCCCCTGCATGTCGCCCGGTGTTACGCCATTTACCGATGCCGTGTTGAGAATGACGCCACCACCCTGCTCTTTCATCATTTTGCCAGCTTCAATCGACATGAAGAAGTAGCCACGAATATTGACGTCTACAGTTTTATTGTAGGCGCCAAGATCAGTATCTAAGATATGCCCAAAGTAAGGATTGGCTGCCGCGTTGTTTACTAAAATATCCAGTTTTCCAAAATCGCGTTTAATGACATTAAATGCTTCTGTAATTTGCTCCATTTCACCCACATGACACGCTAGCGCTGTCGCCTTACCACCTGCGTCACGAATTGAAGAAGCCACGGCTTCACAGCCGTCAATTTTGCGGCTTGATACAATTACATGCGCGCCATACTGGGCAAGCAAACGGGCAATAGACTCACCGATACCGCGACTTGCACCTGTAACCAGTGCCACTTTTCCTGTTAAATCAAAAAGGTTCTTCATTGTCATATCCTTAATTCTTGCTGATAAAGTGCTGTGTGCTTAATTTCTCTTATTAACGCTTGTTGCGGTGCCTGCTCTAGGCCAACATACCACCGTCGAGTACTACTGACTGACCCGTCATGAATGACGACTCATCACTACACAACCAAGCAATGGCGTTAGCAATCTCTTCTGGTTTACCCAAACGCTTCATTGGATTTGCGCCAATAAGCCCTTTTTGGCCTCTTTCATCCAATTTTGATAAAACGCCTTGCACCATAGGGGTATCTACAAAGCTTGGACAAACAGCGTTTATGCGTATGTTCGCCCTTGCGTATTCCACCGCCGCCGATTTAGTAAGCCCCACTACCCCATGTTTTGAAGCGCTGTAAGCACTAATCATAGGCGCAGAGCGCAATCCAGCTACAGAGGCAATATTGATGATGTGGCCACCGCCTGTCGTCGTCATATGCTTAAGGGCGTTCTTCATGCAATACCACACGCCAGCTAAGTTGACCTGAATATTCTTCATAAACATGGCGTCATCGACTTCAGTTAGCGGAGCTGGAAAATGGTCGATACCCGCGTTATTAATAATTACGTCAATTTTGTCATTATGAGAAAGCGCCGTGTCGAACATCGCTTTGACCTGAGCCGGTTCGGTAACATCCACAGCCACCGCATAGGCTTTGCCACCTGCAGCAACAATTTCTTCAGCCAATGTTTTGGCATTACCTTTGTTTAAGTCGGCAATACCGACTGTTGCACCACGCGCACTCAATACGCGAGCCGAAGCAGCACCAATACCCGAGCCGCCACCAGTAATAAGAATATGCTTGCCTTCGACATTTGCAGCTACATTCATTAGCTGTACTCCAATTTAGTGAACAAGCGCAACGCCGTTAATTTTGGTCACTGCGCATGCTTCTTGATTTGAACGATTAAAAATAACTCGCTTTTACGTTGTTACACGTCGCCTCGCGTGAAGAAAGCACCTCAATATCGCGACTGACTAGCGGTAACTCCCAATTTAAGAAGTATTCAGCTGCTGATAACTTACCTTCATAAAAGTCAACGTCTTGCTCGCCAGCACCATTAGCGAGTGCTTGTTCGGCAACATTTGCCTGGCGCAGCCAAATCCAGCTCACCACACAACTTGAAAAGATATTTAAAAAGCAGCTCGCGTTAGTTAGTAAAACAGGCTGTTTATCAGAGCGCAGGTCGGCCGCAGCTTGTTGTATTAAACCGCCAAGCTGGTCTAAGTATGGTTTTAATTTTGCAGCTAGCGCCTGTGCTCTGGGCGTTTCTGCGCGCTTCATATCGCTTGTTACACGAGAAAGCAGCACCTGAAGGCCTTTGCCGTCGTGCTGCCATAACTTTCTTCCCAGCAGGTCTAACGCCTGAATACCATTCGTGCCCTCATGAATTGGGTTTAAGCGGTTATCGCGCCAGCACTGCTCAACAGGATATTCACGGGTGTAGCCCGCACCACCTAGAATTTGAATTGCCAAATCGTTGGCTTTAGGGCCAAACTCCGAAGGCCATGCTTTGAACACGGGTGTTAAAAGATCTAAAAGCTGAGAAAGTTCGGTACGCTTTTCGCTGTCAGTTTCCGTTTCCATCTCATCGATGAGCATGCTGCCGTACAAGCAGAGGGACATACCGCCTTCACAGTAGGCCTTTTGCGCTAGCAACATACGTCGCACGTCACCGTGATTGATAATAGGTGTAGGCTCGTCTTCTGGCGCAAGATTAGGCGCAGCGCGACCTTGGGTACGATCTTTTGCGTATTCTAGTGAGTAACGGTACCCGCGATACCCTATCATGGCAGCACCATAGCCCACGCCAATGCGTGCTTCGTTCATCATCATGAACATGTAGCGCAAACCCTGGTGCGGCTCGCCAATCAGGTAGCCGTGGCAGTCACCATTTTCGCCAAAGGTTAGTGCGGTTGAAGTCGTACCTCGGTAGCCCATTTTATGTATAAGACCAGCAAGGGTTACATCGTTGCGCACATCTGGATTGCCGTCAGCGTCGAGACGGTATTTAGGTACAGCAAATAAGGAGATGCCTTTTACACCAGCTGGACCACCTGGAATTTTCGCCAACACCAAATGTACGATGTTGTCAGAAAGCTCATGCTCACCACCTGATATATAAATCTTGCTGCCTTTGATTCGGTACGTACCATCATCTTGCGGCCTTGCTGATGTACGAATATCAGCAAGTGACGAACCGGCATGGGGCTCGGTAAGTGCCATGGTGCCAGTGAAGTCACCCGCTAGCATTTTTGATAGAAACGCACTTTTGATATCTTCGGAGGCAAAGTGTTTAATGACATTGGCGGCCGCCGCAGTTAAGAAAGGATAAGCGGTTGACGATGGGTTTGCCGCTAAAAAATAGCCCGCGCAGGCATTCATCACGGTAACAGGAAGCTGCATACCGCCATCTTCAAAATCGAAGTGACCCGCGATAAAGCCCGATTCTCTATAAGTATCGAAGGCCACTTTTACGTCGTCAATCATAGAGACTTTAGTGCCATCGAATGTAGGCTCGTTTTTATCAGCAACGGCATTATGAGGAAGAAATAACTCTTCTGCCATCTTCTCGGCCATATCAATAACAGCGTTGAAGGTTTCTACATTGTGCTCTTCGAAGCGAGCTTTTTCACATAAGGCTGCGGTGTTTAATACTTCGTACAGCTGAAATTGCATTTCACGGCGGGGAATAAGTTGATCGGCCATGGTGTCCTGTCCTCTACGAAAACTTGTTAACACATTGTGTCATATTCGTTATCGTGCCATCATTGTCATTAATGACACAATAATGGTCAATCACGCCAACAATCACTGAGTTTTATCTTATTTTATAAATCGAATTATTTTTATGAATAACACGAAGTTCACCGTTACCGTACTCGGCTTTAACCAAGCCTTGGCATCTGCCATTACAGGAGCCCTCGATGTATTTGCTTTCGCAGGTATTAGTTGGCAGCGAATACACAACTTACCAACCAACCCTCAGTTTAAAGTACAGTTGGCCAGTCACCATGGGCAGCCTATTCTTTGCTCTAATCAAGTTGTTCTACAGCCCAATATTGCCATCGAAGAAGTCTCACAGACTGATGTCTTGTTAATTCCCACCATTGGTGGCGATATTGATGAAGTGCTAGAAAGCACAGCGCCTCTGCTTGTACATATAAGGCGTCTTCAGAAAATTGGGGCCGACATTGCCGCCAATTGCACCGGTACTTTCCTTTTGGCCCAATCTGAATTATTGGATAATAAAATTGCCACTACACATTGGGGATATGCAGATAAATTTAAGGCCATGTACCCTACCGTAAACTTACAACCCGAGAAAATGGTTACTGAAGACGATACGGTGTTTTGTGCAGGCGGCGGCATGGCGTGGATTGATTTATCTATCTTGTTGATAGAACGCTACTGTGGTCATCAGATTGCGAGCGATACGGCAAAATCCCACGTTTTGGATGTGTCCAGAACAAGCCAAACTATTTACGCCAGCAGTCGTCAGCGACGATTTCACTCAGACAAGGACATTAAAGCGGTACAGTCTTTTCTGGAAAAGAACGTACAAAATAAATGTACGCTAAGCGAACTAGCGCTACGGCATAATATGACCGAACGCACACTTATACGCCGATTTAAAAACGCGTGTGATATTACACCAGGTCAGTATTTACAGTCGCTGCGCATTGAGCACGCGAGAAAGCTCTTAGAAACCTCTAGTATGCCGTTAGAGAGCGTGATTAGCGCTGTAGGCTATGAAGACCTTAGCTCGTTCACCCGACTATTTAAAAAAACGACTGGTTTATCACCTTCTCAATACCGAGCGAAATTCAAGCGAGGCTAATTTGATTTAGATGGTTAGTAGACTACTTGCACCAAAAAATATCTCTCTATTAAGTTTGATGTTCCATGCCTGTGCACACAGGCTTTTTAGTTATATTCAATCTAACTAATATTGTGCATTTTCGATGAAAAACGCCTTGGTTTGCACAAATTTGAAGTTTTTATGTAAAAGTTTGTGTAAAATGCAGCGCCAAGCATAGATTGTTAATTTTTGTGCTAAAAACACTACAAAAGTATAAATTTAAAATCATCTTGGTGGAAACATGAGAACACACAAAATCGCCACACTAGCGTTAGCCGTTAGTGCTGCGTTCAGCTCTTCAGTTCTTGCACAAGAGGCCGCGACGACAGAAAAAAAAGAAGCCTCACTTGAACAGATTACCGTTACTGCGCAAAAGCGTACTCAGTCAATTCAGGAAGTGCCTATTTCTGTTGCGACGCTAAGCGGTGAGAAATTCGAAAGCCTATTCTCTGGCGGTGAAGATATTCTTGCTCTAGCGGTTCGCGTACCTGGTCTTTATGCTGAGTCATCAAATGGTCGTGTTGCGCCGCGTTTTTATATTCGTGGTCTAGGTAACACCGACTTCGACCTTGCTGCATCACAACCTGTTTCTATTATCATGGACGAAGTGGTAATGGAAAACGTGGTACTTAAAAGCTTCCCGCTTTTCGACGTTCAGCAAGTTGAAGTACTTCGTGGCCCACAAGGTACACTATTTGGTCGTAACACCACTGCTGGTATCATCAAATTTGATACAGTAAAACCAACCCAAGACGTTGAAGGTTACGCGAAAGCAGGCTTCGGTTCATACGGTACAATGAACTTCGAAGGCGCTATTAGCGGCGGCCTTACTGACGAACTTTCTGCCCGTCTTTCTGTATTGTCACAAGAGCGTGATGATTACATCGACAACGCAGCAACAGGTCAAAACGACGCATTAGGCGGCTTCGACGAAAAAGCATGGCGCTTACAGCTTCTTTGGGAGCCATCAGCGGACTTCTCTGCACTTCTCAACGTACACGGCCGCGACTTAGACGGTACTGCTTCAATTTTCCGTGGAAACGTTTTTAATAAAGGCAGCAATGACCTTAACGATAGCTACGACCGCGAAACAGTAAGCTACGATGGCGATCTAGAAGGTAACGGTACAGATAACAACCCACAGTCTTATGAAGGTTTAGGTGCATCACTTAAACTAGAATACGACATGGACGATGTAACCTTTACTTCAATCTCTGCAATTGAAACCGCTGAAGGTTCAAGCCTTGGCGACATCGACGGCGACGCGATTGCTTCACAAAACTTTGTGACTCAAGATAACCTTGACGATCTAGAGCAGTACACGCAAGAATTTCGTTTAGCAAGCAACACCAGCGACCCAATGAACTGGCAAGTAGGTGCTTTCTATTACGATGCATCGTTCAATGTAACCAGCATCGACGGTTTCTTTGGTGCGACTACGGTATTCCATGAAAACCAAACATGGGCGGTATTCGGTCAGTCATCTTACCAAGTTAACGACAAGCTAAACGTTACTGGTGGTATCCGTTACACTCACGACAAGAAATCTCTTGTTGTTGGCGAACAAAACGTTGACGGGTTTGCCGTTGTTCTAGGCATTGCTGCCGTTCAGGATTACGAAGACATCAACGTAGATGACGGTCAAACAAGCTTTGAGCTTAGCGCGAACTACCGTGTAACTGACGACATGTCTGTTTTTGCTCGCTATGCTAATGGTTTCAGAGCGCAAACTATCCAAGGTCGTGACGTTGCATTTGAAGGTGCACCTTCAGTTGCAGACGCAGAAACGATCAACTCTTTTGAAGTGGGTATTAAGTCAGACCTATTCGACGACACGCTACGTCTAAACGCTGCTGCGTTCTACTACACCGTTGATGACATGCAGTTCTCGGCCATTGGTGGTGGTAACAACTTTACTGCGCTAGTGAATGCTGACGAAGGTGAAGCTTATGGTTTTGAAGTAGACGCTCAATGGCTAGCGACTGACGAACTTACCTTTACTGCTGGCTACAGCTACAACCACACTGAGATCAAAGATGACTCTTTAACGGTTGCACCTTGTGGTACAAGCGCATCTGATGGCTTCACTGGCTACTGTACAGTAACTGACGACCGCCCAGATGGATTCAATGCAATCATTGACGGAAACCCTTTCCCGCAAGCACCTGAATCAATCTTTAACTTCACTGCACGTTACACTATCCCTATGGGTGATGACGGTGAGTTCTTCGTGTTTACTGATTGGGCGTTCCAAGGTGAAACCAACATCTTCCTATATGAAGCGGTTGAGTTTACTACAGACGACAATTTCGAAGGCGGTCTACGCATTGGTTATGAGAACTTTGCGCACAACTACACGGTAGCGCTATTCGGTCGTAACATAACAGACGAAGACAACGTTAAAGGTGCAATCGACTTTGCAAACTTAACGGGTATTGTAAACGAACCTCGTATTTGGGGTGTTGAGTTTAAGTACACATATTACTAAGAAAAGTTAAGTAGCTACTCTCTTCCATTGTAGCTACCTATCTATTTAGTAGAAAAGCGGTGACGTTGAGAAACGTTACCGCTTTTTTATCTGTTACGCCGCCATATGAATATCAGACGTAGGCATTTGTACTAGCTGCTGTAACTTTCTGCACACCTGCACCCAGCGGGCAACTTTCTGGTAGTAGACCTGCTCAATTAATTGCCCTTTTTCATTAAACAAAAAGCTCGCTAATTTCCCCTTATTACCCGGCATATAAAAGTGATGCACGGTAAATTGATGAGACAAAGGGGCATGTACCACCTTTTGATACATACAGAAAGGCAACCCATTTGCGCGCTCGTCGCCCCCAGTCAAGCGGCTACGGCGTTGAAACGTGTCTGATCCGAATTCAGCCATAATGCCGTGTTTTGAAATAAGCTGATCAACCGCTTTAATGCCTGTTTGCATAACTATCTCCTAAACGTTGCGCTTTTTAGCGAACCAAGATAAGACTCAAAATAAACCATACTGATGTTTATACAGTATATGTTCATTTGTTTAAAATGCAAACAAAAAAGCCGCTTTTTAAAGCGGCTTCTATTTAATAGCAGTATATATGCGTTAGTTGAGAGCGGACTCCAAAAAGGCCCACTGGTCGGCATACCCTTCTATTTGCATCCATGTTGGCGTACCCGCACCGTGACCAGCTCGAGTTTCAACACGAAGCAGAACTGGGTTATCGCAGCTTTGGTCAGCCTGTAGTTGGGCTGCAAATTTATAGCTGTGCCACGGCACAACACGGTCATCGTGATCACCAGTAGTAACTAATGTAGCTGGGTAGCACGTGCCCGGCTTAGTGTTGTGAAGTGGCGAATAAGCATAAAGCGCTTCAAATTCGTCTTTGTTTTCACTTAACCCATAATCAGAGGACCATGCTCGCGCATTTGCACTAGGTGTGTGATAGCGAAGCATATCTAACACGCCGACTGCAGGTAAGGCAGCAGAGAAGAGATCCGGGCGCTGTGTTAAGGTCGCACCAACAAGCAAACCGCCATTCGAGCCACCTTGGATACCCATTTTCTCAGGCGTGGTGTAGCCACTTTCAACCAAATACTCGCCCGCGGCGATAAAGTCATCAAATACGTTTTGCTTATCTAACTTAGTCCCAGCCTTGTGCCACTGTTGCCCATACTCACCACCACCACGTAAGTTAGCTATGGCCAGTACATTGCCCTGCTCTACCCATACCATGCGTGATACTGAATAGCGGGGCAGCAGTGAAATGTTAAAACCACCATACCCGTACAGTAACGTTTTATTATTTCCATCTAGCTTCAAGCCTTTTTTATGCACGATAAACATGGGAACTTTTGTTCCATCTTTACTGGTGTAAAAAATTTGCTTTGTTTCGTAATCATCATAATTAACACCTGTATCGATGGATTTAAATAATGATGACTCGCCGCTTTTTACGTCGTACGCAAATACTTGGCCAGGATTTGTGAATCCCGTAAGTTTATAGAACGTTGTATCGGCATTTTTGCTTCCGTAAAACCCGCTAACACTTCCAATATCATTAAACGCAATTTCATCTATTTTCTTGCCGTTTAAATCAAATACACTTACCTGCCCTTTTACATCTTTTAGATACTGAGCAAAAAGTTTTTCACCCAATAGTGAAACGCTCGACAAGGTATCAGATGTACTTTCAATTACGGTTTCCGTTGCTTTAACGCCACCATCGAAATCAACCTTAATAACCTTACCTGTAGGGGCATTTGCTGTAGATGTGAAAAATAACTCGTCGTCATGCTCGCCAATTAGGTCGTAACGGCCATCCCATTTGTCGAAAACCGGAACGAGCTCACTGTTAGCATTTACCAGCGATTTAGCATAAACACCATTCGTCTGATATCCCTCGAACACAGAAATGAGCAGTGTTTTGCCATCTTGAACAACCGAAGGATAAGGGTTCCATGTAGGTTTATTGTCAAACGCAAAAACCTTTTTGTCTTCACTTTGCGCTGTACCTATTGCGTGAAAATAGATAGATACGGTTTGGCTATCGTCGTACTTACCCGCTTCTGTTTTAGGATAACGTGAATAGAAAAAGCCGCTTTCATCGGGCAACCACGCGATATTTGAAAACTTAATGCCTTTAATAATGTCAGTTAAATCCGACTTCTTACTGGTGTCACGAACGTGAATAGTTTTCCAGTCTGTACCACCGTCAGAAAGCATGTAGGCCAAGAACGAGGCTTTAGGGCTTAGTTCAGTTGACGCCATAGACACTGTGCCATCTTCACTCAATGTATTTGGGTCAATCAGTACTTCAGGCTCACCGTTAACGCCGTCAGCCATATAAAGCACATATTGGTTTTGCAAGCCGTCGTTATAAGAATAAAACAGCTTGCCGTTTACCATATATGGCGTTGAATATTTTTCGTAGTCCCACAGCGCTGTTAGACGTTCTTTGTATCTTTCTCTAGAGGGCAATTCAGCCAGGTAAGGACGAGCAAGGGTGTTTTGAGACTCAACCCAAGCACTTACCTCTTCGCTCTTTTCTTCTTCTAGCCAGCGGTATGGGTCGCTCACTACAGTGCCATGATAGTTGTCATGCTGAGTCACAGTTTTGGTTTCTGGATAGTCGGACACTTTTGGCATGCCGCCACTTTGTGATTCACCTTGCACTGAACTAGTAGATTCGGTATACGAGCTTGTACACGCCAAGGTTAAACCTGCTGATGCCGCTACTATGGCAGCGTATATTAGATTTTTCTTCATTTTTATTCCTTAAACGAAAAATGCCGGTTTCAACCGGCATTTTCTATTTAGCTTTCTGTCGTAACTTGCGTATGTTTTCGACCTTTAAACACGCTTTTGAGGTCATTTAAAATAAGGTACAGCGCTGGGACAAGCAGCAAGGTGATCACCGTGGCGAACAAAATACCGAAGGCCAATGAAATAGCCATTGGGATCACAACTTGAGCCTGTAAACTGCGCTCAAAAACAATTGGCATAAGCCCCATAAACGTTGTTAGTGAGGTGAGGATAATTGCTCTGAAACGCTGAGTACCTGCGCTAATAGCAGCATCCATTAGCGACATGCCTTCTTTGCGCGCACGGTTAACGAAATCCACCATGATCAAGCTGTCGTTAACTACCACCCCAGACAACGCAATTATGCCGCAGATAGAAAGTACGCTTACCGCCATACCTAATACCAAATGCCCCACAATGGCGCCTACGATACCAAAAGGTATAACCGACATAATGATGAACGGCTGGCTGTACGATTTAAGCGGAATAGCAAGCAAGGTATAAATGGCAAAGAGTGCAAATAGAAGCCCCTGCATTAGGCTGATCATAGCGTCAGCCTGCTCTTTCGAGTTACCTTGAAGCTGGAAGTCCACCTTGGGATACCGCGCTAGTAGATCCGGCATCAGATTTTCAATCACATCATTGGTTACTTCTGACGGGTCAAGCAACGCTTTATCCACTGCACCAGTTACGGTTACCGAGCGTTTACCATCGACACGAATAATTGAATCAAAGCCCTGACCAACTGTAAATGTCGCCACCTGCTCAAACGGAATTTCTTGCCCATTTGGCGCGCGGATACGCATGTTTTCAAGGTGCTCTATAGAGCTACGTTCCGTTTTCGGATAACGCACCATCACTTTGATTTCTTCATCGTCACGCTGGATACGCTGAACTTCCGCACCATAGAAACCAAAGCGAACCTGCTGACCTAAATCACGCAAAGAAATACCTAGCGCATCAGCCTGAGGTTTCAGCGCGAGTTGAATTTCTTCGCTTCCGCCTGAGAAGGTGTCGTTAATGTCGGTAACACCTTCGTATTTATCCAACGCTTCTTTAAGTTCATCACTTATCGAACGAAGGGCCTTAATATCGCTTGAGCTAAATTCAAAGCTCAGGTCTGAACCACCACCAGGGCCACCCGGAGAGCTAATATTAAACGACTTAACACCTGGGATTTCTGGTAACTCTTGACGCCACATGTCTTGAATTTCAAAGTCTGTCAGCGTTCGCGTTTCACCTTTGGTGAGCTCTGCGAAAATCTCGCCCCCAAGATTGCCGTTATCAAAGGCAATGGCGTGCTTTATAACGTTTTCACCCGACTCTTCAGCTACTTTGTCGTCCATGCGGTGCATGGCCTCGCGAAGCGTAGTCAGTACATTATCACGCTGTTCAAGCGATGAGCCTGGCTCAAGCTCGAAACTTGCAATCATAAAATCGCTAGGAATATTCGGGAAAAATACAAAACGTACAATACCACCACCGAACAGGCCTACTGTGAGGATCAGCATAGCCATAAACACAGCAACCGTGGTGTAGCGATTTCGTACAGCTGTAGCCAAAAATGGCGCGTATTTATTGTTTATAAACGTCTTAATACCTTCGCTGAAGAAATCTCGGAACTTTTGAAATCTATTCGCCTTTTCAGGATCGTAAGGCTTAAGCTTCATGTGTACCAAGTGAGCCGGCAATATTAGTTTGGACTCAATGAGCGAGAAAATAAGGCATACGATAACCACCATACCGATGGTTTTCCAAATAATTCCAAACGGCCCAGATACCATCAGCATGGGCGAGAATGCGGCAATGGTTGTCAACACGCCAAATGTTGCTGGCATAGCGACCTTTTTGACGCCCGCTATCACGTTTTCAGCGCTATGGCCTTTTTTGTCTATTTCAGAATACGCCGATTCCCCCATGATAATGGCGTCGTCAACCACAATACCCAGCACAAGAATAAACGCGAACAGGCTAAGCATGTTGATAGACACACCAACCATATCTAGCGGCATAACTAACAAGGTGCCAAGAAAACAAACCGGCAAGCCCACAATGACCCAAAACGCGAGCTTAATTTTTAAAAATAAAGAAAGTACCAAGAAAACCAGCAGCGCGCCGAAGAACATGTTTTCCAGCATCATGTTGAGTCGGTCAGCTAAGTAGAACGAACTGTCGCCCCACGTATCAGCTGTAATATGCGCCGGAAATTCCGATTTCTGACTCTCAATATAGGTATTAACTTGCTCAGAGATTTCTAATGCGTTTTGATCACCTACCGCACGCACTCGCAAACTAACAGCGGGTTTATCGTCGAATAGCGCATATTGGTTATTTTCAATAAAACCATCGTTGATATACGCCACATCACCTAATGTCACGCGCGTGCCGTTACCGTTTGTTACTAAAACAATCTGCGAGAAATCCCAGCCCGTATAGGCTTGCCCTTTCGTTCTAAGCAGAATATCGCCATTTTCAGTGCGAATTGAGCCGCCAGGTAAGTCGACGCTGGTTTGACTTAAACGCGCAACGACATCGGCGAATGTAAGGTTGTATTTTTGCAAATCAACTTCCGAAAGCTCAACGGAAATCTCATAGTCCCTTGCCCCAACAACTTGAACACTTGAAATACCAGGTAGGTTAGCAATGTCGTCGCGCAAATCTTTGGCAAACTCTTTTAACTCCCGTTCAGACGCGTCGCCGTAAACCGAGAGCCAAATTACGTCTTGTTGTATTTTTTGACGGTAAATAACGGGCTTTTCAGTGTCTGCGGGGAAGCTCGGAATAGCGTCAACTTGTACTTTTACTTCATCAAGTAAAGATTGAACATCATAGTCTTCTTCCACCTGAATACTTACCGTACCCATACCTTCAACGGCTGTGGAATTAAGCTGCTTAATACCCTCTAAGTCTTTGATTGACTCTTCAATTTTAAGCAGTACGCCCTCTTCTACTTCCTGAGGTGCGGCCCCCAAATACGGTACGCGAACATTAATAACGTCTATCTCGAAATTGGGAAATACTTGCTTCTGAATACTGAAGGCACCAAATAATCCGCCAACTACAAGCAACCACATCAGAAGGTTTGCAGCTACGCTGTTACGCGCGAACCAGGCAATAAGCCCTTTATTGGTATCAATACGGCTCATTCGCTATCACCTTCGGTGGACGTGCTCTCTACTTTATCAGTATCTTCGCTAGCATCTGATTCAGCTGCATCAGAAAGCACTGGCTCATCACCTGGTAGACGAACTTTCATGCCATTATACGGGTTTGGTACGGCACTTCTCACTACCAGGCTTCCATGCTCAATACCAGAACGAATAAACACTTCTTTAGCGGTTGTGCGCGCAACCTCAACAGGCTTTATTTCAATCTCACGATTGTCGTTAACAGTCAGTACGGTATTGTCTAAACGTAAAATGCTACGAGGCAACACCACCAATTCTTCATTCTGACGAGACGTGATTTCTGCTTCTACAAACTGACCAAAACGAAGGGGGGCATTGTGTGAAGATTTCAGATTGTAAGGATCTTGTACTTCCACAATGGCATATACTACTCGGCTGCCTGTATCTAAAATACCTTCTGAACGCACCAGTTTACCTTCCCAAGTACGTTTCACACCGCCCACAGAGGCCGTTAACGAAACCGGAGCGCCGTCATTGGACTGTCCGGCAATATTGATAAACATTAAATCGCTGTCAGTAATAGGCAGCCTGACTTCTGCAGTATCGGTGGAGTACACTGTACCAAGTACTGCGCCCATTGATACAAACTGACCCAGGTCAATATTACGTTCAACCACAATGCCATTATAAGGGGCTGTAATTTGCGTTCTTGCTAAGTTGCGTTTTGCACGCTCTAGTTTGGCTTCTGCAGCTTTAACGTTTGCTTGTTCTTTTGCCAGTTGCGGCTTACGTAAACCCAACTCAGGCGGTGCAACGCTACTTACCGATCGCCATTCTTGCTCTGCTACTTTGCCGCGAGCTATTTCTTCTTGAAGCGCTGCTTGCGCTTGAGCTAATTCAGCCTCTGCAAGCTTAAGATCCGTGCGATAATCATCTTGTTCAAGTGTTGCCAGCACATCCCCTTTTTTGAACGTACCGCCAGCTATAAATACATCAGACAAACTCACTACTTGGCCACTGACCTGCGCACTTAACGCAGTTTTATTTCGCGGAACAACGTTACCCTGAGATTTTACGATAAAGCTCACGGCCTCTGCTGTTGCTTCTTTCGCTTCAACCAAAAAAGCAGGAATTTCCACGGGTACTTGCTCTGGTGGCTTACGTGATTTGATCATGACTGTCGCGGCGATAAACGCGACCAAAACTATGATTAGTGGAATGCCACTTTTCATCAAGATGGAGTTTTTCATTTACTATCCCTAGGAACGAAGGAAATCCACGCGAGTGAAACGGACGCAACGATGTATTGCACTTTCACATACCACCTGATAACCCACGAAAATCTATTATTATTGTTTCAACACTAGTGTACTGATTTGTGGTTATTGTGCCCACTTAAGATTGTTAAATTTTGTGTCTGTTAATTGTTTTTAAAATACACATAAAAATCAGCCGCCCTAATATAAAAAATTATCAAAAGAATACAAAGTAAGATTGATAATTATCAGTTTTTCGTTGATTATTTAATCACTCATTGATTATGAGTTAACCGATGGCTGCTAGTTAAGTGCAGTCTTAACAGATTGTAGCCTCGGAAATGATTTCGCTACGTTGAAGGGAAAACACATTATGAGTCTTAAGAAACAATACCTTAAATCAAAACCTCTGTGCAAAGTGACATTTCGACTTAATGCGGAAGCGGCGAAGGACGCCAAAGAAGCATCGCTGTGCGGAGATTTTACTGACTGGAAGTCACAGCCACTTACGATGAAAAAATTGAAAAGTGGTGATTTCACGTTAACGGTAGATTTGGAGAAAGATCACGAGTACCAGTTCCGTTATCTGCTTGACGGAGAGAAGTGGGAAAACGACTGGGAAGCCGATGCTTATATTCCCTCACCTGTTAGCATAGAAGACAACTCAGTGGTGCGCGTTTAAATTATTGTTCCATTAAAAAACATACCCGTAACTACTCTAGGTATTTTATAACGATTCCCTACAAAAAAGGCTGCGTATACGCAGCCTTTATCTTCATTTTGCTAAACCTTAAAATTCGATTTACAACGAATTTTCCAGCTCTGGAAGTACATCAAACAAGTCGCCTACTAACCCGTAGTCGGCAACCTGGAAAATTGGCGCTTCTTCGTCTTTGTTGATAGCAACAATAACTTTAGAGTCTTTCATACCCGCAAGGTGTTGAATAGCGCCCGAGATACCTACCGCGATATAAAGCTGAGGCGCAACAATTTTACCTGTTTGACCTACCTGCATATCATTCGGAACGAACCCAGCATCTACTGCGGCGCGTGATGCACCAATAGCAGCACCTAGCTTGTCAGCAATGCCCTCAAGAAGCTTGAAGTTGTCACCGTTTTGCATACCACGGCCACCTGAAATTACCACTTCTGCTGCAGTTAATTCAGGTCGCTCAGACTCAGTCAGCTCTGCCGATACGAAATCAGACTTATCACTGCCTTTTACAACGTCCACTGCTGCAACTTCTGCGCTGCCGCCTGTTGTTGCAGCATCAAATGATGCAGCTCGTACAGTAATGACCTTCTTCGCGTCAGATGATTGTACGGTAGCAATAGCGTTACCTGCGTAAATTGGGCGTACAAACGTGTCTTCACTCTCTACACCAATGATGTCAGAGATTTGCGCTACGTCTAATAAAGCCGCTACGCGAGGCATGAAGTTCTTACCTGTCGTGGTTGCAGCAGCAACAATGTGGCTGTAGTCAGCAGCAAGTTCTACAACTAGATCAGCCGTATTCTCAGCAAGCTGATGCTTGTAAGCAGCATTGTCAGCAACAAGTACTTTTGCAACACCGTCAATTTGCGCCGCGGCTTCAGCTACTGCTTGGCAACCTTCACCTGCGACTAGCACGTGAATATCGCCACCCATTTTTTGCGCGGCATTCACAAGCTTATGCGTTTCAGTCTTTAAGCTTGCATTATCGTGTTCTGCATATACGAGTACGCTCATGAGATCACCTTTGCTTCATTTTTTAACTTGTCTACTAACTCAGCAACATCTGCCACTTTAATGCCACCCTCGCGCTGAGGCGGAGGCGTCACTTTTAGCACCTTAACGTTTGATTCAAGCGCAACACCAAAGTCTGCCGCAGCTTTAACATCAAGAGGCTTACGCTTTGCTTTCATAATATTTGGAAGCGATGCATAACGCGGTTCATTCAAACGAAGATCTGTCGTTACAACAGCTGGAAGCGAAAGTGCAACCGTTTGAAGGCCACCGTCAATTTCACGTGTTACATTCACCTTCTCGCCATCTACAACCACTTCTGATGCGAAGGTACCTTGAGGCATACCTGTTAGCGCTGCAAGCATCTGACCAGTTTGGTTGTTGTCAGAGTCAATGCTCTGCTTACCAAGAATAACAAGTTGAGGTTGCTCTTCTTCAACTACTTTAGATAACAGCTTCGCCACTTGAAGTGAATCAAGATTTTGGTCGGTATCAATTTGGATACCACGATCAGCACCTAGGGCAAGTGCTGTGCGTATTTGTTCTTGGCAGCTTTTGTCACCAATTGAAACAACAACGATTTCCGTTGCCACGCCTTTTTCTTTTAATCGAACGGCTTCTTCAACAGCAATTTCACAAAAAGGGTTAATGGCCATTTTCGCGTTTGTAAGATCTACGCCTGATTCATCAGCCTTCACTCTTACCTTAACGTTGTAGTCGATCGCGCGTTTGACCGGTACGAGTATTTTCATATTTACCTCAATTGTTGAGTTCGTCAGTGCTAATTACGTTTCATTAATAATTAACTATTAATAATTAAAAACGTATTACTTCACCACGCTTTTTGAAACTTTAACAATGCTTATACGTTAAAAAGAAACTGTGGAACGTACGTTTTTTAAAGGCTAGCCTTAAAACGACGTTAACACCACGTTTACGAGCAGGTATAATACGCTGCCAGTTAACGTTAACGTAAACTGCTTTGCAATGTACTTACTGTTGACGTAAACGTCAACCTGCATTACCTTGCAAAACGACAATTAATTTACATGTTTTTGACACAAAGCATTATTTGTTTCATCAATAGTGCATTATAAAAATACAAACATAAGGAGCCTCCCGTGGAACGAGAATCGATGGAGTTTGACGTAGTCATCGTCGGTGCCGGCCCAGCTGGATTATCAACGGCTTGTAAGCTTATGCAGCTTGCAAATGAAAAAGACCAAGAGCTAATGGTTTGTGTGGTCGAAAAAGGCTCCGAGGTAGGTGCACATATTCTCTCAGGCGCGGTATTTGAACCTCGTTCTCTTAACGAACTATTTCCCGATTGGAAAGAAAAAGGTGCGCCACTTAACACCCCGGTAACCGAAGACCACATTTATTTACTTAATGATGAAACGTCAGCTAAGAAGTTACCAAACGGCATTACGCCCAAAACTATGCATAATGACGGTAACTATATCGTATCTATGGGTAATGTTAGTCGTTGGCTAGCAGAACAGGCCGAGCAGCTAGGCGTTGAAGTATTCCCCGGTTTCGCAGCTTCTGAAGTTATTTACAACGAAGACGGTAGTGTTGGCGGCGTACTTACCGGAGACATGGGCGTGGGTGAAGACGGTGAACCAAAAGATGGTTACATGCCAGGCATGGAACTACGTGCCAAATACACGGTGTTTGCTGAAGGCTGTCGCGGTCACTTGGGTAAAGAGCTCATTTCACACTTCAATCTAGATAACGACAGCTCACCACAGCATTACGCTATTGGCTTTAAAGAGATTTGGGATATAGATCCAGCGAAACACCAGCCAGGCTTAGTGGTTCATAGCGCAGGCTGGCCATTGGATGATGCCACAGGCGGCAGCTATTTATATCACGCCGAAGATAATCAAGTATTTGTAGGGCTAATTGTCGACCTTAACTACGACAACCCTTATTTGAGCCCGTTTGACGAATTTCAACGCTTAAAACACCACCCTGTTTTTAAACAGTACCTTGAGGGTGGTAAACGTGTATCTTATGGCGCACGTGCAATTGCCAAAGGTGGGTTTAACTCGTTACCTAAGATGACTTTCCCAGGTGGCCTACTGGTTGGTTGTGAAGCAGGCACCCTAAACTTTGCCAAAATTAAAGGTAATCACACGGCCATGAAGTCGGGCATGCTTGCAGCAGAGAGTATTTTTGAAGCCATTTCAGAAAATGCTGAGGCACCAGTAAAAGAGTTAACAAACTTTACAGAGAAATTTAAATCATCGTGGCTATACGACGAATTGTTCCGCTCTCGTAACTTTGGCCCCGCTATCCACAAACTCGGAAATTTCTGGGGTGGCGCATTTAACACGCTAGAGCAAAATATCTTTAATGGTAATTTGTTTTTCACCATGAAAGACGAACATAAAGACTACGCACAGCTTAAAGAAGCGAAAGATGCAAAAGAGATTTCATATCCTAAGCCAGATGGCGTGTTAAGCTTTGATAAATTGTCTTCTGTATTTTTATCTAATACAAATCACGAAGAAGACCAGCCTTGCCACTTAAAATTAAAAGATCCGTCTATTCCTCTGCAGGTTAATTTACCTAAATTTGCAGAGCCAGCACAGCGCTACTGCCCTGCTGGTGTATATGAAGTAATTGAAGAGGAAGGTGAAAAACGGTTCCAAATTAATGCACAAAACTGTGTTCACTGTAAAACGTGCGACATTAAAGATCCGAGTCAGAATATTAAATGGGTTGTACCAGAGGGTGCTGGAGGCCCGAATTACCCAAATATGTAATTTAATGCGTTATTTAGTTATTTAACTGATATTTTTTAAAAGCGAGCTTGGCTCGCTTTTTTTTTGTGCTACTTTTATTTATTATCCAATAGAAATTAAGTACAACGTATTAAGGTTAATTAATGAGCGATTTTTTAGATATTTTAACCCATGGAAGACGTTTACAAGGTGCTGTTAAGGAATTAAGCATTGAAGAACTTGAACAAATTCAAGAAAAACTTAGCGGTATAATTGAGAAAAGAAAAGAAAAATTAGTAGAACAAGAAAAGCTTGAGAAAGAAAAATTAGAGAAGCTCGCTGCTATTAAAAAGCAAATGGAAGAAGCGGGTTTAAATGTTGAAGATCTACAGGCATTAAATGTAGAAACAAACAAAAAGGTTGGCAAAAAACGTCCGGTTAAATACAAGCTTGTTGATAGCAAAGGTGAAGAACACCTTTGGACAGGTATTGGACGCATGCCTCGCGTTTATAAAGAAGCGCTAGATAGCGGTAAGTCACTCGACGATTACGCCATTAATTAATTGAAATTGTGAATTAAACAAGGCCTGTTTTTACAGGCCTTATTTTGTTTGAACAGCATGTTCAGAAACGGATAAGTATATTGTGAAGTTGAACTACAAACTTTCGGAATGCGCTTCTACCTCTCCCTGGCTGATTCTCATTCATGGACTATTTGGAAATGCCGATAATTTAGCCGGCATTAAGCGCCACTTTGAATCTAACTACAACGTGATCAGCATTGATCTGCCTGACCACGGTGAATCCCCATGGACATCTTCATTTTCTGTCGACGATGCTGCAAATGCGGTGTTCGAGATTATGCAATCGCTTAATATTAGAGAAAGCGCGGTTTTAGGCCACTCATTAGGCGGCAAAGTAGCCATGAGATTAGCCTTAAACCACGGCGACGTTGTTTCTCACCTCATTGTCGCCGATATTGCACCAGTATCTTACGTCCATAGCCACCAATCCGTATTTGATGGGCTCAAGGCCGTTCCTTTAGATGCAATTCAAAGTAGAAAAGATGCTGAAAAAGAAATGGCTAAACATGTGAAAGAGCCAGGCGTTCGACAATTCTTATTGAAGAGCCTATATCAAGATGAAAATGGAGATTGGAAATGGCGTTTTAATGTCGATGGATTAATTGCCAGTTATTCACACATTATTGATTGGGAACAAACAAATCAAACATTTGATGGCGTAACATTATTCATCAAGGGCAGTGAGTCTGATTATATTACGCCAGCCTATCGCGATGACATAACGCGTTATTTTCCTATGGCTAAAGCACATGTAATAGAAGGGGCTGGCCACTGGTTACATGCAGAAAAGCCAGCGGTCTTTAACGCCGTTGTAGAAAGAACGCTCAATAAATCGTCTTAAAGAAGGGTTTTCATCATCATTTAAGATGAGAATGACTATTATTACCTATTTTTGAACGTTTTAGGCTCTTACAGGCGTATATACTGTGATATAGTTGCGCCAGATTTTTTTAAGTAACAACACTATGCTTGCAGAAAATTACGAACTCATTGAGTCCATCATGCTGTATGGCGGCTTATCTATCCTTTTTGGGTTGATGGGTTTTGCTGTACACGATGTACTGCGTAAGAACGATGTGCCACTTATTGGACGAGTGGTAACGTACGGTGTGCTAGGTTTAGGCGCATTAGGGTTTCTTGCGAAGGGCATTATTGAATGGTTTTGGCTAAGCACAGGCGTTTAATTAGTAACGATTAATAGAGGTTAGATATGGCAAGCGTTGGCCTATTTTTCGGAAGTGACACGGGTAATACCGAACATGTTGCGAAAATGATCCAGAAGGAATTGGGTAAACAGCTAATTGATGTTAAAGACATTGCCAAGAGCAGTAAAGAAGACATCGCTGAATTTGATTTGCTTATCTTTGGTATCCCTACGTGGTACTACGGTGAAGCGCAATGCGATTGGGATGATTTCTTTCCTGAACTAGAGCAAATTGACTTCAACGACAAGTTAGTTGCTATTTTTGGCTGCGGTGACCAAGAAGACTACGCGGAATACTTCTTAGACGCTATGGGTATGGTACGCGATATCGTAGAAGCCAAAGGCGCTATCTTAGTGGGTCAGTGGTCGACTGAAGGTTATGATTTTGAAGCGTCTAAAGGTATGGCTGACGACAATCATTTTGTTGGTCTTGGTATCGATGAAGACCGTCAACCAGAACTAACAGAATCTCGCGTTAAAGCGTGGTGTAAGCAAATTCACGATGAACTTTGCTTGGCCGAACTTGCATAAGCTTAAAAAAAAGACCGCGTTTCTATCGATCTGCGGTCTTTTTCATTACTTCTCTTTTATCCGGTGCATGCTGAAGCAATCCCTCCTAGCGTTTAATCTGTCTTACGAAAGGTGCTGTAGCAATCATCATCATTAAAAAGATGATGCCAGATGACGGTGCGGAAACCTGTGTAGTTACTCTTGCACTCCTCGCGTCAACATTGGTAAGGTCATTTCCTTGGCCATCGCCCAATAACAAAACCGTCAAGTCAAGATCGGTAAACTCCCCCATTTCTAAATCAATCACGTTAAAAGTTAGAGAAGCAAGTGTAGTTACGGTTGATTGCAAAAACTCAAGGTCACTTGAAAATAGAAAACTTAATAAATTCAAGTTTATTGAGTTTCCTGCTGCGTTAAGCCCGCTCATGGTGTCATCGGTGTAAGCATCAGCTGTTAAATCAAAGAAATCATTTGTAATTATACTTCCTAGCGCGTCGCTGTAGTCAAAACTAACAAAGCTAAGCACCGTACTATCAAATGAAACGTCAACATCAAATACGCCTATCGTAGTATCGATTGGGTCGCCAAGATCACCTGCTATGAGGTCAACAGTAACCACTTGCCCTGTACCCGAAACCTGAATAGAGGGTGACAGTGCAATAAATACAGCGTGCACAGGTAACGAAGCCGTCGCAAATAAAGCAGTAATCGAAAACAGCATTGCTTTAATGATTTTTTTCATAACACTTTCCTTATAGTCTTTATTGCGGAGCAGTCACTGCACAGCGCGCATTGGTACAAGAATCTACACACGCTCTTGCATCGAGCCTGTTTATTACTCCATTGTTATCAATATCTAACGGATCATTCGCAGCTGCAGGTCCAGACGCCGAAATAATCAGGTTTAAATCAAATCTATCAACGAAGCCATCTTCATTAACATCACACGCACCAACCTCTGCCAGCGTAGCTAGCGCTAAGTCTGAAAAATGGGGGCTATCACCATCATCATTGGGACGAAGCTCTACCCTCATTTGCATGAATCGGCCCACTGCTCCCAAACCAGGATTGCCATTCGACGCATCTTGATAACTGATAAGCTCTAACTGGTTTTCAACATCTGACGCTCTGTAACGTACTCGAATGCTTGAACCTGGAGGGATATCGCCATCGGGTTCATTGTTCCAAGAAACCATGTCCCATTCAGTACCGGGGCTACCACTATCTCTTGTCACTATCCAAATACCGCTTCTATCGGTTACATTTCGTGCAGCAAAGCCTGTAGAGTCACTGTAGGTGTAAGGGTTTGCACCGACGGGTTTAATGAGTAACTGATTACCTGTTGCTCCATCAAATTTCGCCACATTATTACTATTTAAGCCCATAACCCAAACATTTTGGTTACTGTCCACAGCTACCCCTACTGATGTTGAAGTTGGGTTCGGCGTAGACCAGACTCTTGTGCCGTCGGGCCGTGTTTTAATTACAGTGGATAATCCACCTATTAAGTTACCATCTCCATCTGAAGATATTCCGTATTGAGTATTAAAATTTGGAGCTAGCGTAAACTCACCAGTTAGAGGGTTTCCATCATTGGCAGGAGCGGCTCCCTCAGGTGCGTTAGGATCATATTCATTAAAATCTCGACCTGAGCGCCCGAAGTACACCTTATCGTTAGCCAACGCTATTCCATATCCACTGGCGCGAATAGACTTTGTCCCCAAGAAAGGATCACTTGCAGTGTTCACTAAGTTTGTATCAACTACAGCCATAACTGAAGAAAGCGTTGCGCTCCACAAGATTCCATCGCCGTCAATCAAGCAACCATAAGGCCTATGGCCGGGGGTTCCAATAGGTCCGTTCAGTACCGTACCATCGTCAGAATCGACTCGATAATATTCAGAAGCGTTATACATTCCCAACCAGATATTTCCATCTGGGGCAATACATAGTGAACGGCCTAACCCACGGTCCCCACCTATCTGTTTGACCCAAGCAATTCGTTCATCAACTATTTCATCTGCGTCATATATACCATTACCATTACTATCAACAGGCATTGGCATTTCGTTCGGATCGTTTCTATCAATAGAGCAATCTCCATTTACATCTCTTGACGTGTCAATGACCCCGTTGCCATTTCTGTCAATACCGCCCTCAGCCAAAATTTTCATAACACTAGGTGGCTTGTTGTCGAAATGACGGTTAGCAACGTACACGTTGCCTTCTATATCGACTGCTGTTCTTGAAGGAGCAGGTCCTGAGTAGGCTCCATGAAAGTTAGTAAAAAACCAAGTACTGTACCGTGCTTCTTCGCAATCAGTATCTGTGTTTATTTTTGATACCGAGTCCTCACCTGCATTTGCTACCCAAAGTACTGGAAAAGTAGAGCCTGTTTCACTAAGTACCAGCGATTCTGTAAGTGCATCGTATTCCAGCGAATTAAGGCTACCCTGCACAAAGTCGCTATCTATGGTGTAAACCACTTCCTGAGAAGAAACTGCACTTGAGGCAATTGCTAACGTCAAACCTAAAGAAACAAAAAGTGATGGTTTTGCTTTTCTAATCATTTTCATAATTACATCCTCTGTTTTCTCTATGCCTTATTGACGTGCACTAATTGATGACAATTCTTTTCCATCAATAACAGCTGTTATCCTCACTGTACTCGCGTCACTCAATGCTCTGAACGTTAATTCAAATTGGCCAGAGCTATCTGTATACACTGTCTCTTCAGATAAGAGTGCACCGGAAGAATCATCTAAGGCTTTGATATCAATGTAAGTGCTAGAAGGTGCACCTCCTCCACTGACTTGAATGTCTTCGTTCACGGATAATACGGATGGGGAATTTAGCCAGGCTGCCTCTGCAGCATACGCGTACAACGTTATCGAGTGTGCTGCGAAAACTATCCCCGAAAGGGCCAGTAATTTTCGCTTCATTGGAAAGTCCTTTATGCAATATTTAAGTAAGTCTTAACGCACTACTAAGACATTAGACCTAATGCATATACCAAGCCACATTGGGAAACCGCTCAAATTATAACCACTTACAATTTTGCGGTAAGACATAAATTAAAAACATGTAAAAAAAGATGACAGCATTAGGAATAGAAAGACTTTGCAGGTATCCACAATAGTTACTCTCTAGGAAGTGGTCTCACTTTTGGCAATAAATGAAATCCGCTGTCTGTAGGCGAAACTGGGGTGTGAGTATGTGTATTAATTTCAAATAAAACGCTCGTGAACCTTCCTTTTACATACTGCGTATAGGTTACGGCCTTTCCATCACTTGACCAAGATGGATTCATTATTTCTATACCGGAAGGTGAAAGTTGTTCGGATATTTTGCTTTCTAAGTTTAATAAGTACAGCTGTCTAGTTGTACCATCTAGCCTGGAGCTCAAGAATAACAAATTATTCGGAGGGAAAAACCGACCTTCAATATCGATGAAGGGACTTTCAACGATTAAATCTAATTGATTGTTAGAAATATCTAGGTGGTAGATGTTTATGTTTTTTTCATACCTAGCCGTTACGTACAGCGAAGAATCAGACTCGCCCCAATCAAAGTCTAATATTCTGTACTGAGTAGGTACTATTTCTGACTTTATACCTTGCTTGGTTAATATCGTTATATTGTCATTTTCAATAACTGCTATTCGGTTTCCGTCCCGTGAAAATTTAGGTGATATAAGTTCGGATTCCTCTGAGGTGTAAACTGTTTGGATATTGGACATTAAATCCACTGTTTTCACTGATTGTTTTTCGTCATCAGTACCAATGAATACTAAAAGATTCTCATTGGGAGAAAACTCTATCCAAGTTGGACTATGCACCGTGTCTACTAGTGTTTTTCGCTTTTTGCTAGCAACGTTATAAAGCTCAATAAATGTTGAATTAAGCGTTCTACCCAGAAACGCCAAGTGGTTTCCATCGAAACTCCATGTGGGGTTGAGGTCGTCAAGCTCGTTATTTGTGACTTGGTTAACTTCTTGAGATTTTACGTTCTTGATATAAATATCTAGATTACCGTCTGCACTAGACAAGTAAGCCACGCTTTGCACACTGTCACTCACTTTTGCTGAGCGTTCCTCTGTCGCACCACAACTTATTAAACCGCCAAGTGAAAAAAATAGTAGTGTCAATTTACGCATTGTCATTTCTCTCTTCCTGTATATAAAAGTAAACTTGCCTACACTTCCATTTTGTTGTACAAAAAAAACACAATTTAGTAAAGAGTCGTTGCTTTATTGATATCATTTACAACAAAGGAAGTTACGATGAATACGAAACTACGCACATCTAAAGTTAAATTTTACACGTTAATTTTAACCAGTTATTTAGGTATTTCCTCAAGCTCTTACGCAAACGTTTTGCTAGAAGATGACGTCGAAGTTATTGAAATTACTGGAAGTAAGACCTTTGATACTATTTCAACACTCCCCTATACCGCCTACGTGTTAGATAGACAGTCAATAGAAAAGGCAAATTTCAGAAATATCATTGACAACTTCAAGTTAGTACCTGGCGTTCTTGTACAAAAAACCTCTTACGGCCAAGGCTCTCCGTTCATTCGTGGTTTCACTGGATACCGAAATTTGATGCTGATAGACGGGATCAGACTGAATAACTCTACATTTCGCTCTGGCCCCAACCAATATTGGAGTACCATTGACATAGGTTCTGTACAGCAGATTGAAATAATTAAAGGCCCGCAAGGCGTCGAATACGGATCTGATGGAATTGGCGCTATCGTTAATACTTCAACAATAACACCAACGTTTAATAAAAACTCACTGCGCTTTATGACGCGACTCGCCGAAGGTGAAAATTCGAATATATTCGGGTCTCGATTAAATCTTTCAAGTTCAGCAGATAGCGCACTCACCATGGGGGTTACGAAAAAAGACTTTGGTGACTTCCAAATGGCTAGCGGTACGCTACAAAACAGCGGCTACGACGAACTAGCTTACGACATAAAGTGGCAAAAGCAATTGGCTAACAGCACAGTCACATTTGCGCATTATGTGGTTAAACAAGATGATGTTCCAAGAACGCATAAGACAATATTTGGCCATTCATTCGCAGGCACGACAATTGGCAGTGAATTACAAAGAGATCACGACCAAACTCGAAACCTTACCTATGCTAAATTTAGTCATCAGCCATTATCAAACCCTTTTTACACCGACCTAGACCTTACTTTGTCCTATCACCAGCAAGATGAAGAGCGCACGCGTTTGAGAACGGGGGACCGGTTTGATCGACAAGAAACGAATGTAGCAACGACTGGCCTAAGTGCTACACTCTCTAAACACGTTAACAATGCTCTCCGTTTCAATTACGGACTTGATGTCTACCATGATGATATAGAAAGTTACGCCAGTAATAACCCCATTCAAGGACCTGTTGCTGGGGATGCAGATTACCTAAATAGCGGTCTTTTTGCCAAAGTTGTCGGTAATCCAATGGAACAACTCACGTTAGCGCTAGGAGCAAGATATACCTACATTTCTGCGGAATCAGATAGAATTCAAAGCCCTATTACTTCAGATGTCATTTCGCTTGATAGAACGTGGAATAACGTTGCATTTGCATTAGAAGGTATTTACGCCTTAAGCCATAACGCGAGTGCATATCTCACGGTAGCCGAAGGTTTCAGAGCGCCAAATTTTTCTGATTTAAGTCGCTTTGACTCTGCAAGAAGCAACGAATTTGAAGTGCCATCCACCAATCTCGAGCCTGAACAATACTTGAGTACAGAACTTGGACTTCGCCTGGCTTATCAAAGCTGGAAGCTCAACACAGGTTTTTATTACACTGATATAGAAGACCAAATTGTTAGATTTCCAACAGGGACCGTAAACTTTGATGGGGAATTTGAGATTAGTAAAGCTAACGCCACTAGCGGAGAAGTCTATGGTTGGGAGTTTGATTTTCTAGCTCAGTTAAACGAACAGTGGTCATTTAGAATTTTTGGCTCTCTTAACTATGGAGAGACGTTCCAATTTCCAGAGTCACTGAGCGAGCCTAAGAAAGAGTACATTGGCCGGCTAATGCCACATAACGTAGGAGGTATCGTTAACTATGAGTCTAGTGATAAACGTTGGTATGCCCAAGCTGAAATTTTAGCTCAACAGAGAGCCGATAGGCTTTCAACTCGCGATATCAGAGATACAGACAGAATCCCCCCTGAAGGTACGCCAGGCCATGTGATTGTGTCTTTACGGGCAGGCTACACAGTTTCAGATACGCTGAACTTAGCTGCAAGCATTGAAAATGTTGCCGACAAAGATTATCGCATCCATGGTTCTGGCCAAAATGAAGTAGGCAGGAACATCAGTGTAGCGCTTAACTGGGATGTCGAATTTGATTAAAGCTGAAAGCGCTCAACCGCTTTTCTCAAGCTTTCTGTCTGCGCATCCAAGAGCATCGTTGATTCGTTGGACTGGCGCGTGCTTTGCGCACTGGAGTCGGCTAAAGCAACTATGCGGTTCAAACTTTTCGCAACATCACCAAGTAAAACATCTTGTTGTTCGGTATCAGCCACAATGTGTTCATTAATATCGCTTAACCGCTCAATGATTTCTCTAATACTCTCTACTTGTTGAGATACTTGCTGGGTAATTTCCACCCCTTCTTGCGCTTGTTCGCGCCCTGCATTAATTGCTTTTACTGCCTGCGCAGCATCTTTTTGTAAGTTCCCAATCATCTGCTCAATTTCTTCCGTAGAGTCATGGGTGCGGTTGGCTAGCGTTCGCACTTCATCCGCAACAACCGCAAAGCCTCTACCTTGTTCACCAGCTCTTGCAGCTTCAATGGCTGCATTCAATGCTAACAAGTTGGTTTGCTCTGCAATCGTTTTAATCACGTCTAAGATACTGCCAATATTGCGAGAGTTGTCGTCCAAACGATTAATGATCTGCGCCGAAGACTCCGCCTGTTTGGCTTGATTACCCACCTGCTGACTGCTTTTTTGTACCAATTGACCAATGTCTGTACTTTGCTTTGTTATATCGCGTAGGGCGTCCATTGCTTCATTAATTTGGGCGAGGTTGCTGCGGCTTTTTTCCTGTACATGTTTTGTATTCGTAGACGTTACCGTTACTTGCTCACGTTGCTTGTCTACCTCAGATAAGCTCTTATTACCCAGCTCTACGCTTTCTTTTGTAATGTCTATAAGGCGTTTTTCTTGCTCTAATATATTGCCCACTAGCTCTCGTAAACTATCGGTTAGGCTGTTCACTTTTGCGGAAAGGGCAGAAAACTCATCATTGCCCTCTTGAGGCAATTTGGTGCTTAAATCCCCTTTACTTAGCTGACTTAAGCCTTTATTGATACGGCCAAGGGGCTTGGAAATACTACGGGTTACAATAACCGCTAAAAATATTGCAGCAACCAAGCCCAGTGCCGCGACAATGATATTGCGCACAAGGTTGGCCTGAACAGATTCAAGAATGGCGTTCTGCCCATCAAGAGATTGCTTCTGGACAGCGTCAAACAAAGTATTAATGTCGGCAAGTGCGGTTTCTAACGCTTCTTTTGCTTCCTTCTGAGCTTTCGCAGCTTTGTCTACTTCAGAAAGTTTTTGTCGCTGCAAAGCAATTAATCCATTTGTGCCGTTTACCGCTTCCATCAGTAAATCATACTGTTCGTTAAAAGATGCTATCGTACCGCCATCATCAACACCCGTGGCTAAACGGTTTACATAGTCTTTATCTACTTGCAAATTGCTTAACTGATACTCCAAATCCTCAATGATATTGGCGCTTTGTGTGGCACTGTCGGTTTCTGCAAGTTCTATGAACGAATCGTTCATGGTTAGCAATTTGTTGTCTATTGCAGTACCCGCACCAATAAGCGTTTCAATGCTGGGGTTATCCCCTTCTAAATAAGAAAGGTCTAGCATTAGGGCACTGGCTTCATCAGCGGTCATCAAAACTTTTTCTAGCTGTGTAGTAAGGGCCTTTTCGATATTCATTCGTTCGTTGATGGCGGTATACATGTCGTTACTACTATTAACGTAGGCTAGACTAACGTCGACAGCGTTACTGGCTACCGCGTTATTTGGCATAAGTGAGTTTAAACGAGACAAGTCGTCAGAGAATGCGGAAGATAAAGTATCAAACGTCTCTTTGTTTGCGACCAGCTCTTCTCTATTTTCGACATGATATCCGTTGGCAGTAATCACTGATAAAGAGAGGATCTCAGTCTTTACTTTTACCATGCTGGTCTGAACTGGCATCTTTTGCTCTACAACGTCTTGTGCAGAATCTTTTATTCCGCTAAGACCAAAATAGGAAAGAATACTGGTAAGTAATAATAAGCAGCCGAATAAGCCAAAGCCTAACGTGATTTTATTTATAATTGTTAACTGCATGGGCACTTCCACCAAAAAAACATGCCAAAAAATAAAAAGGGTTGTATCGCCTTTTTAAGTTTAGTTTAACAGGATGTTAATTCAATGCATCAAAAGTTTTATTTATTTTGCACATTTGTTAGATAAATCTTGCACTTACAATCTGGTCAGGCCAGACACCATGCGGGCTGTATCGAAGTAACAATTTTTATCGCACCAGTGCAATGGATAAATTTTCAGCGAGAAAACAAAGTTTCCACGGTTTTGCTTTTAAATTGTTTCAACTTACCTATAATAACCACCAAATACTTATTCACTCGTTCTTAGTAGGTTGTAATGGATCAAAATAAAGAATTGAAAAAAGCAGGGCTAAAAGTCACTCTGCCTCGCCTTAAAATTTTACAAATTCTGCAAGAGCCAGAAAACCAACACATCAGCGCTGAAGACGTTTACAAAATCCTTATCGAACAGGGTGAAGAAATTGGTCTTGCTACCGTGTACCGCGTGTTAAACCAATTTGATGATGCAGGCATTCTCAATCGCCACCATTTCGAAGGTGGAAAATCTGTATTTGAAATCAGTCACAAAGATCACCACGACCACCTTGTGTGTTTGAAGTGTGGCAAGGTCATTGAGTTTGAAGATGACATTATCGAAGAACGCCAAGAGATGATTGCAAAGCAACACAAGATGAAGCTAACGCATCACAGCCTTTACTTATATGGTGAGTGTACAGACGGTAACTGCGACAACTTACCTGAATAAGTAGCAGTTTTATTCTAGCAAAAGGCCCGCTTTAAGCGGGCCTTTTTTCGTTACGCTTTAAACTTATATGCGTGGTAAGCCTTAATTGCTTTCTCCCACACGTCACCCACTTCCCCTGTGCCAATAGGTTTTCCGTCTACTTCAACTACCGGGGCAACTTCTTTGCTTGAAGAGGTTAACCATACTTCATCTGCCTCCAGCAACTCATCTTTGCTAAACCAAGTTTCAGTAACAACCAGGCCTGCCTGTTTAAATGCTTCAATTGCAATGGCGCGAGTAATACCGGGAAGAAGTTCATGGTTTAAGGGGGGCGTAGATATACATCCGTCTTTCACCATAAACACGTTGCATGAACTTGCCTCGGTTATCATACCTTCGCTGTTGTACAAAATAGTTTCGTTAACGCCTGCGTCAACACCTGCTTGATAGTGCATTACATTGCCTAACAAGGATGTGGATTTGATATGGCAGCGTTGCCACCTTTTATCCTGTTGAAGCGCAACTTTGAAAGGCCTTGCTTCAGATTTTGCTGTGGGCTGTGGTGGCGCTATTTCAAAAGCAAACCCGAATACCGTAGGTGCTATATTCTTAGGGTATGCATGAAAACGTTTTGTATCGGTGCCACGGCTTACGTGGAAATAAACACCAATGTTTCCGCTTTCTATAAATGCTTTGTTTTTTTCGACCAAGCTGGTCAAAATGTCTTGCCATTCTTCTGCTGAATAAGGGTTAGCGATTTCAATAGCTTTAAGGCCTTGCGCCATACGCGAAGTGTGCCCCTTGAAGCCTACTGCGCTACCAGAATACGTTGGAATGACTTCATAAATACCATCACCAAAAAGGAAGCCTCTGTCCATCGGAGAAATTTTAGCCTCAGAAAGAGGCATATACTCACCGTTTAAAAACGCAATCGTCACAATATTTCTCCTTGTAGTCGGCGACGCCTACTTGTCATCAGTAGCCAGTCTGCCCTTGCTTCTTCTTCATGTTGAAAAACAAAATTCACTTTTTCGCCTGGCACGGCTTGGGCCAAGCGACTTATATCACAGGGGCTTACACAGCCAAGTTTTGGATAACCCCCTAATGTTTGTCTGTCGCGCATCATTACAATAGGCTGCCCGTCGCCGGGAACTTGAATTGCACCTAAATGAATTGCCTCTGAGCGCATGTTTTCTATATCGGCTGTAACTAATTCACCGGTCAACCTAAAGCCCATGCGATCGATAGCCGATGAAACCGTATAGCTGCTTGTTTCAAACGTGCGTAAAGCAACAGCGCTAAAACTCGAAAACTGATACCCGGGAATAACCCGAATAGACTCTAAAAAACCATAGTTGTCTATGTGCTGCCGCGAGAGAGTGCGCATTCTAGCGGTGCTTTTAATTCTGCTGTTAGCTGAAATGTCGATGCAATCGCCATCTTTTAACGCGCATCCCTTACCATCCAACCCACCAAGTTGTTCGCGTACTACCGTACATGCACTCCCTACCGCTTTTGGCACATGCCAATTTCCACCTATTGCCAAATAGGCTTTGCTACCAAGTAGAGCGCTGCCAAACGTAATAGTTGCGCCTGCCGGTACATGTTGGCTCTGGTATGTTGCTTTAACGTTACCATCTACGTCGAGTGACGGTTCCCTGCCAGTCACAGCAATAATACAATCTTCATCAACCCGTAATCGCATTTCACCAATCGCTTCGAAGCATGGCGTACCGTCTAAATTGAAGGCTAGAAAATTGGCCCAATCATAGGCGTTACTATCCATAGGGCCTGATTCACAAAATCCATCCCGTTGTCGCCCTACCCGTCCGTTATCTATGATAAGGCTAAACAATCCTTTACTGAGTACTTCAATTCTCATCGCTCAACCTGCAATCCTGCTCTATATTCCTGTTCAGTAACTGAAACAAACCTAACCACATCACCTGCTTTTAACCGCGCTTCACTTTGCTCATTTTTATGAATGAGCATGTCGAATGCCGTAAGCCCCAATAAATTCCATCCTCCAGGTGATTCACTGGGGTAAACAGCAGTTTGCCTGTCAGCGATTGCAACCGCACCTTTAGGTACGCGTTTGCGCGGTGTGCCTAGTCGCGCACATTTAAGCGCTTCTGGAATATCACCCATATAGGCAAAGCCCGGAGAAAAACCCACTGCGTATACTTTATAAGTCGTGCTAGTGTGCAATTCGATAATCTCTTCAATAGACAGTGACGTTTTCTTACTCACTACACTTAAATCACTTGCATTAGGCGCACCGTACCAAACAGGAATTTCAATCACGGCGCTACTTTCATTCTCTTTTGCTTGCAAAGAGAATGATTGCAGGCTCATGTCTTCAGCGCTTAGATTACTTATGGCACGGTATACACCGTGGCTATCAATTAATGCCATATCAAAAATAATCAACAGGCTGTCATAGGAAGGCACACATTCACGCAGCCAAGCCCACGAATCGCTTCCCTTTTTGCTATCTATCGCTGCCAGCATGTGATGACAGGCATTATTCGCGTCGTCCAGGTTTGCGCCATCAAAGTACAAAATAATGGCGTCTGCACTTGCTGTAACTATTCGCTTAATGCGACCGAAAGCTTGCATCTACTGTCCTTGTTATTTAAACGGCTGTCAGTGCTTGGTTCTGAGTACTTAGTTTTAGATATACCACTCTCAGCACAACAATGGGTAACAGCCTCTTGTATTGTTCTTGTAAAATGTGTTTTTTATGAGGCAGGTTTATAGAAATGTTCTGATTTTCTTTGCAATATTCACCGCCCCTTTAGTATCACCATGTACACACAGAGAATCCGCTTCTATTGCAAGTGTTGCTCCCGAAGCTGTCGTTACTGTTCCCGATGATATAAGTTGTTTAGCTTGAAGCAATGCGTCGCTCTCGCTTAACACGGCACCTTCGATCAAGCGAGATTGCAGTAAACCTTCATCGGTATAACGCCTGTCTGAAAACGCTTCAAAATACAACGGCAGCCCCCACTCTTGCGCAGCTTCTTTAAGCGCTGTATTTTGCGACGTAGCCTGTACCATTAGCGCAAGGGGCGAATCTAACGACTGCATATTTATTTCAGCTATGCTTTGCATTACTGTGCGCATGACAGCTGTATCTTTCATCATGTCATTGTAAAGCGCACCATGAGGTTTCACATAGCTAACGTTGGCCCCGCAAGCCTTTGCCATTCCACTCAATGCACTCACTTGATATTGGATCATAGCGCTGAGTTCATCAGCAGCAATCGCCATACTTCTGCGACCAAATCCCTGTAAGTCTGGATAGGCTGGATGGGCACCTATGACCACGTCATGTTGTTTAGCTGACAGAATAGCCTGCTTCATGACTAACGGATCACCCGCATGAAAACCACACGCAATGTTGGCCTGATCAATTTCTGCCATAATGGCCGATTCCACCGGCATTGACCACGCGCCAAAACTCTCACCTAAATCGCAATTTAACTTCATAATGGTTTAGCTCTTACGTTCATTCCAGTATCATGTTACCTGTTCTTTTTAAAAAGTCAGTGCTGATGATAAATATTGGAAAAATTAATACATTACGCGTGGTAGCCCAATACCCTTTTGGCTACGCTTTAGCGCCACTTGTCGTAAACAACGACGAAAACGACTGCGTAATAGAAATAGATGATGCTGAAGAGCTGCAAACTGTGACCCTTGCGATTGACGAAGTAGAAACTTCCCTCGCAGAAGGACAACAGATAGACGTATTTGTAGCCACAGATCAGCGCGGCGATCTCTATGCCACCATGAAGAAACCTTTGATTCAAGTTGGTGAAACTAAGGTACTTAAAGCGTTGTCTGCCACTAACTTTGGTGCATTTTTCGACTGGGGTTTAGACAACGACCTTTTAATGCCCAACGACTACCAAGCCCAACCTGTTAATCCAGGTATGTACTATGTTGTTCACACCTTTTTTGATGATAAAACCCAGCGTATTTTAGGTGCTACCAAGCTTCACTATTTTCTAAAGGAAAGTAGTGCCTATCTCAACGAGGGCGACACAGTGCAATGCTTGGTTTATGCCAAAACTGATTTAGGTTTTAAGGTCGTAATCAATGAAAAAAGCTTAGGTCTTATTTTCCATAGCGATGCCTTTAAGCCACTTAAAGTCGGGCAAGCTACTGAAGGGGTAATTAAAACAATTCGTGACGACGGCAAAGTGGATGTAGCCCTTCAGCGCGTAGACAAAGGTGGCCGTGATGCACTTCAACAAGCCATTTTGGATGACTTAGAAGCCCACGGTGGGATTTCTACGCTAACAGATAAGAGTGCGCCAGAAGCCATTTACTCTCATTTTAACGTGAGTAAAGCCGCGTATAAAAAAGCGTTAGGGGCGTTATATAAGCAAAAGAAAATCACGCTTAGCCCAGATGCAGTTCGCCTTAACAAATAAACGCACATGTCACAGCTGTATTGAAGCGCTAAACTGGCCTGTCTTGCAGCTTCCTTTTTATTTTTATGACATTAGGACAAACAATGAAAGCACGTGTTTCTTGGGATCAAGATTTAACTTTTACAGGAACTACAGACAGCGGTTACAAAACGGTGATGGACGGCAGCGGTAAGGCCGTATCTCCGATGGAGTCAGTGCTGTTGGCAGTTGGTGCATGTTCAAGTATTGACGTTGTAGATATTCTTAAAAAAGGGCGCTTTAGCATTGAAGCCTGTAACTGTGAATTAGAAGCTGAGCGCGCTGAAGAGCCGCCTCGTGTATTTACTAAAATTCACGCGCATTACACGGTGTCAGGTGAAGGCATTAGTGAAAAGGCCCTTGCTCGCGCTGTGCAGCTTTCTGCCGAAAAATATTGTTCGGTCATGCTTATGCTAACGGGTAACGTTGACATTACCACAAGCTATACTTTGGTTTAATCAACTATAGTGGAATAAACCTCTTATTAGCAATTATCGCTAAGCCTTAGTAGAAAAGGCCAACCACTTGGGTTGGCTTTTTCGTTGAAACTGTTTGTCACACCCGTAAGTAATTGAAATTATTAACAATTAACATTAGTTAACATCTTTGGCATATTAGCTGCTGTATATGGTCATTATTATATAACGACAATTACGTTAGGGTTATTGACCATGGAAACTACAACGCACAGCAACACCTCTTTTTCACCAATACGTTCTTTATTACCGTTTTCGCCAACATCACTCAAATTACTTGTTGGAAGCGGTATTGTTGCCCTCTCTCTCTCGATGACAGCATGTTCTGATGCTGATGCCATTAACGACCAAGCCAACGCCACCGAAGTTGAAGAAACCGTTTTTGCTATTCCCGTTGAAACCCAAACCATTGTTACTGGCGACATTACGTCCACTTACGATACAACCGCTATTTTAGAGGCCCGTGAAGAAGCATTTGTGGTTGCGCGAGCGTCTGGAATTATTGAAGAAATCTTCGTAGAAGAAGGTGATTATGTTGAAAAAGGCCAGGTACTGGCACAGCTTGATAAACGCCGCTACGAGCTGAACTTATCAAAAGCTTTGGCTGATTTAGCTGGCATTGAAAGCGAACTAGAAAAGGTCAACAAAGTCTATTCCAAAAAGCTTATCAGCGATGACACTTACGACAAGCTCACTTCGCAATTTGAATCAGCAAAAGCATCTGTACGCTTGGCTGAACTTGATTTGAAAGAAGCCACTATCACAGCCCCAATTGATGGATACATTGCAGAAAGGAATGCCAAAGTAGGCAACCTGACTGAATCGTTCCAACGGGAGAGAATGTTCCATATCGTTCAGCAACGTAATCTTCAAGGCATTGTGTATCTGCCTGAAAATGAGCTACCTAACGTAGTGATTGGACAAGGTGCAATGCTTACCGTGGCGGCTTTAGGCGACAGGAGTATCACCGCTAGTGTTGAACGTATAAGCCCGGTCATCGATGCGACCACCGGCACGTTCAAAGTAACGTTAAAAGTACCTAACGAAGATAACAAACTTAAAGCCGGCATGTTTACCGATGTGTCACTTGAGTACGCAACACATGCTAACGCCACGTTGTTGCCTCGTAGAGCGCTAGTTACCATCGATAATAATCATAGTGTATTCGTTGTCGACAACGGCAAAGTTAAAAAAGTTGATATTTCTACAGGCTTTGAAAACAACGAAGTCGTTGAAGTTATTAATGGTTTAAACGGTAATGAAGAAGTGGTTACCGCAGGCCACCAAAACTTGAAAGACAGCGCCCCTGTTGAAGTAGTTAACAGCTAATTCGGCCTAACAAGGAACTCACACAATGCGTATTGTAGATATTGCTGTAAAGCGCCCTGTTGCCGTTAGTATGTTCACTTTTGCGGTATTGCTATTTGGTATGGTGTCGTTAGGCAGACTGTCGGTTAACCTACTGCCTGACTTATCTTACCCTACTCTCACCATTCGTACTGACTACGACGGTGCAGCGCCAGGCGAAGTCGAACAACTGGTTTCAAAGCCCATTGAAGAAGCCATCGGCGTAGTAAAAGGCGTACGTAAAGTCACGTCCACATCGCGTGCAGGCCAGTCTGACGTAGTGCTTTCATTTGCATGGGGTACTGACATGGATTTCGCGAGCTTAGAAGTGCGCGAGAAACTTGATGTATTACAACTTCCCCTTGATATAGAAAAGCCAAGGCTCCTTCGTTTTAACCCAAGTTTAGACCCAGTAATTAAACTGGGGCTGACGGCACAAAGCGATACGTCAAGTTTAAGCGTAGCGCAAATGAAGCGATTACGTTTATATGCCGAACAGCAAGTAAAACGAGCTTTAGAGTCGGTAGAAGGTGTGGCAGCCGTGCGCGTTGGCGGTGGTTTAGAAAACGAGATACACATCCTTATCGACCAGCAGAAAGCCAGTCAGCTGTCTATTCCCATTACCCGAATTATTGACCGGGTCAGTGCCGAAAACATTAACGCGGCCGGCGGTCGAATTGATAACGCAGCCCAAGCGTTTTTGGTCAGAACCCTGAATCAGTTTGAAACACTTAGCGATATCGAAAACCTTTTCATTGGGCGTTTTGAAGGCAGAAACATTCAACTTAAAGACGTGGCAACGGTTGAGAGTGCTTATAAAGATCGTGATGTGGTAACGCGCTTTAACGGCAATGAAGGCATTGAAATTGCCATTTATAAAGAAGGCGATGCTAATGCGGTTAACGTTGCACAAAAAGTGGCTAGCCGGTTAAATGAGGTCAACAACAACTTGCCTTCTAACTACACGCTTAGCGAAATTTATGACCAAAGCGTGTTCATTAAGCAAGCTATAGATAACGTAAAATCAGCGGCAGTGATGGGCGGTATTTTAGCCATGTTGGTGCTGTACCTTTTTCTTAAAGACTTCTGGGCTACCGTTATTATCTCGGTTTCTATTCCGGTATCAGTAATTGCCACCTTTAATCTAATGTATGCCAACGACATAAGCTTAAACATGATGAGCTTAGGTGGTATCGCGCTGGCTGTTGGATTATTAGTAGATAACAGCATTGTTGTGCTTGAAAATATCGATCGCCATAAAAAATTAAAAATGGCTGGAAGTGATAACGCTACAGCTAATGAAAAAACGACGGCAGAAGCCACAGACACTGAGGCATCTGCCGCCAGTGAAGGCACAAAAGAAGTCTCTGGCGCAATTGTGGCTTCGACACTGACCACTATGGCCGTGTTTGTGCCGCTAATATTTGTAGAAGGTATTGCAGGTCAGCTGTTTAAAGATCAAGCGTTAACCGTGTCGTTCGCTTTGGCAGCATCGCTTGTTGTTGCGCTCACACTTATCCCTGCGATGGCACATAAGAAGAAAAAGCAACAGCTAGACCACGAAGATGTGTTTACTACACCAGCGCCTACCCCTCCTACGTCGACGTTTGGCAAAGTTATGTATTACGTTACCCTGCCAATTCGTTGGGTATTCAGACTTATCTTTGTTTTTTTACCTGCAGCCTTGGTCACCTTGGTGATAGGTGCATGGCATATCGTCAGCAAGTTATTAAGCGTTGCCTTTAAACCACTTATCTGGGTATTTAACAAAGGGTTTGACCTTCTCGCTTCTGCTTATGAAAAACTGCTGCGCGTAAGTCTTAAAGCCAAAGCGCTGGTGTTAGCTACTGCCTTTATTCTTGCTGCTGGCGCGATAATGCTTGTACCAAGACTAGGTATGGAACTTATTCCTACCCTGTCACAAGGAGAATTTTCGGTAGAAGTGACCCTTCCTGCGGGCTCGCCACTAGCGCGAACCGACGCTATTATCAGCGAGCTTGCTGCGGTTGCAGTAAATAACAATGATGGCGGCGAAACCAAGGTGCTTCGCACCTATGCCATGTCTGGTACGGGAAGCCTTATAAGCGCTGCGCCTAATCAGGGTGGCGATCATTGGGGCCGCTTAAACATTGTCATGCAGCCTTCGGCGACAGCTGCCGATATGGACGCGGTAAAGCGTGCCCTTCGTGAGTACCTAGCCTTCAAACCTCAGGTTCAGGCAACGTTTTCAGAGCCAGAGCTATTTAGCTTTGCCTCGCCTATTCAAATTGAAATTGCGGGTTACGACCTCAATCAATTACAGCAGTATGGCGACGCCATTGCGACCAAGCTAGCCAGTTACAGTAATTTTGCAGACGTAACGACCAGCATTCGTGACGGAAACCCAGAGCTTAAAATAGCCTTCCATCACGCCAAACTTGCTCGCCTTGAGCTTGATGCATCAACCGTTTCTCAGCTTATTGCGGCCAAAGTAGGTGGCCGTGTCGCTACACAGTATAGTGTTGAAGACAGAAAGGTAGATGTGCTAGTAAGAACCCAAGAAAACCAGCGAGATGACATCGCCAGCGTGCGCGCCATTGTTGTTAATCCAGGCTCTGCGCAACCTATTCCATTAAGTGCCGTTGCAGACGTGTACATGAGTGTAGGTCCTAGCGAAATCACCCGCGTTGGACAGCAGCGTGTAGCGCTGGTATCTGCAAATTTAGCCAAGGGTAAGCTTGATGAAGCGGTTGCCGTTGCTAATAAAGTCATTGATGAAACCCAACTTCCTCTATCTTTAAGTGCAACAGTAACTGGACAAAGTGAAGACATGCAAAGCAGCTTCCGTTCGCTACAGTTTGCCCTAGCACTTGCGGTGTTCATGGTGTATTTGGTTATGGCGTCACAGTTTGAGTCGCTGCTGCACCCTCTGCTTATTTTGGTCGCAGTGCCGCTAGCCGGCGCAGGTTCTGTGTATGGATTGTGGCTTACCAATACGCCGCTAAACGTGGTGGTATTTATAGGTTTGATTATGCTGTGCGGTATTGTAGTGAACAACGCTATTGTATTAGTTGACCGTATAAATCAATTACGCCGTCAAGGAGTAGATAAAGACACCGCTATTCTAGATGCTGCAAAGACCCGCCTGCGCCCCATTGTGATGACTACACTTACTACGGTGTTGGGTCTATTGCCTATGGCGTTTGGTTTTGGTGAAGGTGCTGAAATTCGCACGCCAATGGCCATCACCGTTATATACGGCCTTCTGTTTGCAAGCTTGCTCACCCTCATATTACTGCCAGTGCTTTACAGCCTGTTCGACGTTAAGAAAAACGTTGCGCAGAAAACGTCTGTTAATACTAATGCGGGCTTTGGTGACGAAGGAGCAATGTCGAAAGGAGGTGTACTATGAGTACACCTTCTCACAACGCTAATAACAGTTCTGAAACCCACACTGACAAGCGCCAAACACGTGACCCGAATCAACGCGAGACAGACATAGCTTCACAGCCGCACCTTTCAAAAATTGCAGGTATAGGCGCCTCGCTTGCACGCTTTGCGTTAAATAAGCCCGTTACCATCGGAATGCTGTTTTTGTCTATGTTGCTGTTCGGCATTGTATCTGGCCGCTTATTACCCCTTGAAAAATTCCCTGGGATTGATATTCCAGAAATGGTAGTGCAGATCCCCTACCCTGATGCGACTCCAGTTGAAATTGAGACGATGATAACCCGTCCGGTTGAAGAAGCTGTTGCTACCATGTCGGGGATAAAGCGCTTAAGGGCGCGGTCGTACGACAATATGGCTGAGGTCATTGTAGAGTTCGACTGGGATGAAAACCTTAAAGCCAAAAGTATTGAAGCGCGGGAAAAGATTGACACTATTCGCCATGAACTCCCTGACGATATAGAGCGGATCATGGTGTACAAGTTTAACACCAACGATATGCCTATATTCCAGCTGCGTGTATCGAGCGACCGCGACTTATCGAATGCTTACGACTTGCTTGAGCGTAACCTTAAGCGACCGCTAGAGCGTGTTCCGGGTGTATCGAAAGTCGAGCTATACGGCACCATGAAGCGTCAAATTACTATTCGCTTAGATCCTAAGAAAATGGCGGCCTACCAAATAGACGGTACACGCTTAGAGCAGCAGCTTCAAAACGCCAACTTCTCGCTAACCGCGGGCTACATGTACAATAACGGTGAAAAAATTCTGGTTAACCCAACTGGCGAATTTACCGATGTAAACGACTTTAAAAATATGTGGGTTACCCGCAGCGTTCGCTTGTCTGATATTGCCAGCGTGACTTACGAGCTTCCTCAACGCAATGAAGGACGTCATTTAGATCGCACCTTTGCGGTAGGCTTTAACGTATTTCGCGAATCGGGCAGCAATCTTGTAGAAGTTTCCGACGCGGTAATGAAGGTTATCGAAAAAGCCAAGGAAGACCCTGAGTTTACAGGCATTAGTTTATTTGTAATGGACGACACCGCGAAAAGCGTAACTTCGTCGCTGAGCGATTTGCTAAACGCTGGCCTTTTAGGTGCGTTACTTTCAGTTATTGTGCTGTACTTATTCTTGCGCCAGCTTACCACCACCTTAATCGTGGTGCTTTCTGTACCATTCTCAATTTGTATTACCTTAGGTGTGATGTATCTATTAGGTTATACACTCAACATCTTATCGTTAATGGGCCTCATGCTAGCGGTAGGTATGCTGGTAGACAACGCCGTTGTGATCACTGAAAGCGTATTTCAAGAACGCCAACAAGAGGGAGACATTAAGCGAGCCACCCAGATTGGTATAAACAAAGTCAGTCTTGCAGTCATTGCCGGAACTGCAACCACGGCAATAGTGTTTTTACCTAATATTATTGGGGTAAAAATAGACGTGACTATTTTCCTAGAGCACGTTGCTGTGGCTATCTGTATATCTCTGTTCGCGTCGCTTTTCATTGCTAAAACACTTATTCCCTTACTGACAACTAAGGTAAAGATCCCTGTTGTAAAAACGCCTAAAACACCATCCTACATAAAAGGCTATGGTCGTGCGCTTAACTGGATGTTGAAACACCAGGGCGTAACCTGCGTTATCGCGTTATTTATCCTGGCATCGACCTTTGTACCTATGCAGGTGGTTACGTCTGACGATGAGGGTAACGACAATCAAGAGCGCATTTGGCTTAATTACCATGTGACGCAAAACTTCACCTTGGATGAAGTGGAAAAAACCGTAAATAAAATGGAAGCTTATCTTTATGAAAACCAAGAACGCTTTCACATTAAACAGGTATATACCTATTTTACTGCTGGCCATGCGGTAAGTGGTATCACGCTTAATGATGAATTGCCCGTAAGTGTGGGTAAAATTAAGGAGGATATTCGTGAAAACATGCCTTCATTTGTGCGTGCTCGCCCCTCTTTCCAGTGGGATAGTGGCAACGGTGGTGGCGTGAGAGTAACGCTGTTGGGCGAGTCTTCAGAAACCTTGCTAAATATTTCAGAGCAGATCATCCCTATTCTTTCCACTATAGAAGGGCTGGAAGATGTAAAAGCCGACACGGGATCTACCCGTGATGAGGTTCAAATACGCATAGACAGAGAGAAAGCAAACCGCTTTGGCATACAAGTAAACGATGTGGCTAAACTTATCTCTACGGCACTACGCGGCAGTAATTTACGTACATTCCGCTATGGTGACGCCGGAGAAGTGGCGGTGCAGCTTAAGTTTGGCAGCGATATTCAAGCCTCGCTAAGCGAACTTAAGAACATCAATATTGGGTTTACGCAGGGTCAATCGGTAACGCTGAACATGATTGCAGATTTCACTGTGGTGCCACAGCTTTCGCAAATTAACCGCAACTATCGTCAAACAGCGCTAGCTATTGGTGCAAATCTAGAGGGTGAAACCACCACCGAACAAGCTCGTGAACGCATAGAAAAAGCATTAGCTAATATCGAATTGCCGACAGGCTATAAGTGGACGCTAGACGGCAGCTTCTCTCGCCAGGATGAAGCCAATGCCGTAATGCAAATGAATATGCTATTAGCGCTTTGCATGATATACGTTGTTATGGCCGCGCTGTTTGAATCGCTAATTCTTCCAACATCTGTAATTACGTCACTACTGTTTTCCTTCACAGGTGTTTTTTGGGCATTCATGGTTACAGGCACATCTATGTCTATCATGGGGATGATTGGCATGCTGATTCTGATGGGTATTGTGGTTAACAATGGCATCGTATTGGTAGACAGAATTAATCAGCTAATTAATGAAGGCTTGTCGCTGTATGACGCAGTGATTGAAGGATGTATGACACGTATCAGGCCTATTCTGATGACAGTAGCCACTACAGTTCTAGGGCTTATTCCACTTGCGATGGGGAGTACTCGAATTGGTGGCGACGGTCCTCCCTACTCACCAATGGCCATTGCAATCATTGGTGGGCTAGTATTCTCAACGCTAACCAGCTTGTTCTTAGTACCACTTGCTTACGTGTTGCTACTAAAGCTTAGGTTTAAAACGCAACGTTTGTTTAAAACCAGTAAAGCGCGTGTAGCCACGTATATTAAAATCGCTAATTAAGGCGCATACTCTAAAAAAAGTAAGACAAAAAGCGGGTCTAGTTTTCACCATTCACGTCAACGTGATTGACGATGAGTGCAAGCTAGCCCACTTTTTCTGGATTTATCGTTACCGCAATCAATTATACCAATCCGCATAGCTCATTGCCCACTCAGAAGGCGCTGGCAAGTTTCCTAGCGAAGCGTGGGAATGCAGGAATGGCTGTTCCCTTTCAAATTCCCAGAATGAAGCTAGGAAGCTTGCCAGACCTTCCCGAAGGGCGAGTTTAAAATGTCCGTACTCTTTGTTGTGTCACCTTGATGTAGAACCACTATACCTGCGGTAACACGCCGCGACTACGAACATTTTAACTCTCGCTGAGTGGGTAATGAGCTATGCGGACTGGTATTAGCTACGCGACGTTAAGTATTCATGTACGGCATCAGCGTGACGCTCAACTGAAAACTCAATTAGGCTACTGCCATTGCACGTCAACCCTTCTTCAGACGTTACCATACGCAACACTTCACGCTGACTAGCACCAATGCGACCTACGTTACGTGAAAGACTAGAGCGAAGTACTCTTACGTCATCGTTGATAATCGCTTTACAAAACCCTGCAAATTGGGTTTCGCCTACAAAGCGTATGTCTTTTTGCGGTGCTGCGGCAGTTGCGTTAACGCTAAATGCTACGGTTGCAGATACAGCTAGAACTTTTACCGCGTTGGCTAGTTTCGATTTAATTGGTTTCATGTTTAATTCCTCATTGTGTAGATAAAGGCTTTAATCAAGTTTGTGGCAAACTCTTAGGTTTTGGTTGAACAAAGCTGAACAATCAACAATTCGCTCAACGCCCTTTATTTATGCATCAAGAATTAAAACTTTTCTGTTGAATGATTGTGTAACGGGGGTAAATGTGCGGTAAATCAGTTTGTTATACCGTTGTTACTAAGCTAAATCATTGTTTTATCAAAATTAATTTAGATTATATATTACTAATGTATCTAGCGATGGAACGTGTAGGAAGAAAGAAATATAAGACTTAAGTATAAAAAGGCCCCTTTCGGGGCCTTAAAACTGTAATTTTAACAAAATATATAATGATAAAGCGCATCTTATGTACAGAACACCTCACCATTCCCGTAATTAAATTACAGAAAGCGTACGCAATTACTCATATTTGCGTTCGCGCTTAGTTTCTATGGCATCAATATAAGCATGCCATGACGCGTAACCGACAATGGGCATCAATACAATAAATCCGACAAAGCCGGTAACAAAGCCAATCGCAACAGTGGTGAAGATGATAGCCCCCCAAATAAGCATAGGGACTTTGTTTAACCAAACAGCGTTCACGCTGGTTAATACTGCTGTAGCAAGATCTACTTTGCGTTCCATCAAAATAGGCTGGGTGAACGCCGTAATGAAAAGCATTGCCAATGTAAAACCCGCACCAACGAGTGTGCCCAACGCTAAAAATGGTAACAAGTTTTCTAAATCGTTTTCGATATAAGGCGGATAAAGTGCATGGATTAGCGATGAAACACGCAACCAGAATATCATCATCACTATAAGCAAAATGGCAAAGCCCCACTCATTAAACGCATTTCTGCGCATTGCACGCAAAGAATGGCGTAATGTGGGCTTATGGCCTTTCTCCATTTCCCAGCTCACATCATAAAGACCAGCAGCCAGAAATGGACCTACCAACATAAAGCAAACAATGGCGGGTAAAATAACTAAGTGCCAACCTGTCATTTCAACCAAGTACATAATGAACCACGGAATAACCGCGAAAAGAATGCCATAAAACAATGTGAGACCTGGTGCCCGCATAGCGTCTCGTAATGCCAATGACAACCACTTTACTGGATCGCCAACGTCTAATTCTTTACAGGGAATAACGCGTGCTATACCACTTTGCGTGATTGCATTCTCTGGTGTTTCTTTGAAATGGTGCGACATATTCTTATCACCTCTGCTTGTTAGCCTGTTTGTTACTAACGCGTTTTTTATACACGCCTTACTACTACGATAGGCGCTGAATGAAAAGTTCACAAGTTATTAACATAAATTTTATACTTAAGTGACAAGAGGATCATTCATCTCATTATGCGGTCAATAAATAGCCACTTGGTGAGAAAAGTAATGCTTAAAGCAGAAATACTGCAAAAAGGCCATCGCATATGGCTTTGGATTGCGATAATCTCAGGGTATGTAAATCAACCAGATAGACCATGAAAACTGTATCTCGCTCACATAAATTAGATAACGTTTGTTACGACATTAGAGGCCCAATCGCTGCGCAAGCACGTAAAATGGAAGACGAAGGACACCGCATATTAAAGCTGAATATCGGTAACCCCGCCCCATTTGGATTTGAAGCCCCTGACGATATCGTAAAAGACGTTATTCATAACCTGCCTACGTCTCAAGGATATTCAGACTCGACAGGAATTTATGCTGCCCGTGTGGCCGTGATGCAGTACTACCAGCAGCGCAACATTAAAGACATCCGTGTAGACGACGTTTATATTGGTAACGGCGTATCTGAGTTAATTATGATGGCAATGCAGGCGTTGCTTAATCATGGCGATGAAGTGCTTATTCCAAGCCCTGACTACCCGCTTTGGACAGCAGCAGTTAGCCTCTCGTCAGGTTCACCCGTTCATTATCGCTGCGACGAGCAAGCAGGCTGGTTCCCAGACATTGACGACATAAAAAGTAAAATCACCAGTAAAACTCGCGCGATTGTACTGATCAACCCTAACAACCCTACTGGTGCAGTTTACGACAAAGCCCTGTTGCAAGATGTGGTTGAAGTCGCCCGCGAACACGGACTTGTTGTATTTAGCGACGAGATTTACGACAAAATTCTTTACGATGAAGCAAAACACACTAGTATTGCTTCACTGGCTGACGATGTGTTTTTTGTTACCTTTGGCGGTTTAAGCAAAAACTACCGCGTGGCGGGCTTTCGATCAGGTTGGCTTGTAGTCAGCGGCAATAAGCGCCTGGCGTCGGACTATATTGAAGGGCTTAATATTCTGTCTTCCATGCGAATGTGCGCTAACGTACCGTGTCAAAGTGCTATTCAAACTGCGTTAGGCGGCTATCAAAGCATTGACGACTTGGTGAAAGAAAACGGGCGTCTTCGCATTCAGCGCGACGTGACTACAGATATGCTAAACGGCATTGACGGTATTTCGTGCGTTAAACCTAAAGGTGCCATGTATTGTTTCGCTAAAGTGGATGAGAAGAAATTCAACATTCAAAACGACGAACAAATGGTGCTGGACTTATTAAGCTCTGAAAAAATTCTGCTGGTACATGGTCGCGCGTTTAACCTTACTGAAGGCACGTATTTCCGATTAGTATTTTTACCGCACAGCGATGTATTGGTGCCTGCTCTGCATCGTATTGGCAACTTCTTTAGAACGTATAAGCAAGGGGCGTAATGTGTCTGATAAAAGTCACTTTTTCGCGCATCTGGCGCGCTTAAAGCTTATCAATCGCTGGCCGCTTATGCATAACGTGCGCACAGAAAATGTGCAGGAGCACAGTTTGCAGGTGGCCATGGTTGCCCACGCACTTGCTTTAATAAAAAATAAGTTTTTTGGCGGCACACTAAACCCTGATCGTATTGCTACCATGGCAATATTTCACGACGTGTCGGAGGTACTCACCGGAGACCTCCCTACCCCAGTGAAATACTTTAACCCTGCGATTAAAGAAGAATATAAAAAGATCGAAAAAATTGCAGAGAACAAGCTAATTGAAATGGCACCAGAAGCATTTCGAGAAGACTACGCTGCGCTTATTGATCATCACTACCATAGTGAAGAAGAAGCTTTTATTGTGAAAGCAGCAGACGTACTTTGCGCTTACCTAAAAACGCTTGAAGAATTAGCTGCTGGTAACCAAGAGTTTAAGCTGGCTAAGAAAAGATTAGATAAAACCCTTAAAGAATATCATTCTGAAGAGGTGGACTACTTCTTAACGCGTTACGTACCAAGCTTTTCTTTAAGTCTTGATGAAATTACGCAAGACGATATGTGAGCGAGGCGGCTAACAGCCCATAAATCACTATACTGACGAATAGAAGTAGCATACACAGCAAGGCAGCGAGGTTTTTTTGGCAACAAGCGATTGGGAATTAGCATTACACGAGCGTCGTTTACCCCGTAGCGAAACAAGAGACGGCGATCATCGCAATCCGTATCAACGTGATAAAGCGCGCGTTCTTCACAGCGCTGCCTTTCGCAGATTGCAGGCAAAAACCCAAGTGCTCGGTGTGGGGCTGAGCGACTTCTATCGCACTCGACTAACCCACTCTCTAGAAGCCGCCCAAGTTGGCACCGGTATTACTGCCCAACTTTGGGTGAAATTTCCAGATATTGCCACGACGTTAGCGCTTGATCCTACGTTAATCGAAACCCTCTGCTTGGCTCACGATATTGGTCATCCCCCATTCGGCCATGGTGGTGAAATTGCCCTTAATTACATGATGCACCAACACGGCGGGTTTGAAGGAAACGGACAAACTTTTAGGATCATCACTCAGCTAGAGCCTTATACCGCCGATCACGGCATGAATTTATGCAGAAGAAGCGTGTTAGGCTTGGTTAAATATCCGAATTTTATCGATGCCCTTCATAGTAAAGGACCTACGCCCGAGCGCCCTGCTTCACTTCGTCAGGTTAAAGCCCACGACTGGCATCCGCCAAAAGGTCTGTTTCGCTGCGATGAGCCCCTGTTCGACTGGCTACTTGCGCCATTTAGCAATGAAGATAAAGATGCGTTTATGCAGTTTACTGCAAAACTGAATGCACACAGTAAAACGCAATTTAAATCGTTCGACTGCTCAATTATGGAACTGTCTGACGATATCGCCTATGGCATTCACGACTTAGAAGATGCCATTGTAATGGATATGGTCGACAAGCATCACTTTGTCGAGGATGTAACCACGCCGCTAAAAGCGCTAGATGTACCGTGGCTGTCAGACAATATAGAAGTGCTAACCAATAAGCTATTTAGCGCTGCACATCACGAAAGAAAAAATGCCATAGGCGCGCTGGTAAATAGCTTTATTACAGCTATTGAAATAAAAGGCGTTGAGGGTTTCGCTCACCCGTTACTGGCGTTCAACGCCGTAATGCCTGAACATTTTGCACAAGCCTTGGAGCTTTTCAAACGCTTTGTGTTTAACAAAGTAATACGCCGCCCCGATGTGCAGCTTCTTGAATACAAAGGACAGCTGGTGGTTATGGAGCTTTTTGAAGCCTTTGCATCAGATCCCGACCGCTTACTTCCCGAAAACACTCAAGTTCGCTGGCGTAAGGCCTGTGAGAGCGGCAATGGTATGCGCGTTCTCGCCGACTATATATCGGGTATGACGGATGAATTCGCATCTCGCCTATACAGTAATATCTTTTCACCTAAACAAGGCGGTATTCAAGATAGTCTGCATATGTAGATTGTTTTGTTTTTCCAAATTAATTGAAATGAAAAGACCGTACTCTCGGTCTTTTTTATTATGTTGAACTTACTCGTTACATTAACGTAGCTAAATGTATTGGGCGAAGTGACGACCATTTCTCATAGTCTTATCATAATTTAGGTGACGTAATGCCAAAACCATTTAAACCCTCAGTAAAATTGACTGATAACGACGTAACTAATGAAGACGTTTACAAGAGTCGCCGTTCATTGCTCAAATCTATGGGCTTTGTGGGAGCGTCTACGCTGTTGGCGAAGTCGGCAGGCGCTGCCGGTTGGTTTTGGGAAGATGAAGAAGAGAAGGCAGCGTTTAAGGGAAAGGCGCTGGAGTTTAGTCAGCCCCCTAAGTTTCAAATAACGGAAACCCGAACGCCTGAAGATAAAGTGACCAGCTACAACAACTTCTATGAGTTTGGCACATCTAAAGATGCACCAGCCAAAAATGCGACTGAATTTCAAACTAATCCATGGACGTTAAAAGTTGACGGGATGGTTAAAAACCCCATTGAGCTTGATCACGATGCCTTGACAAAGCGTTTTCCCCTTGAAGAACGCATTTACCGCTTGCGCTGTGTGGAAGCATGGTCGATGGTGGTGCCTTGGATTGGGTTTGAGTTGGGGGCGTTGTTAAAACAAGCCGATCCATTAATGTCAGCCAAATATGTGGCATTTGAAACCCTATACGACCCTGAGCAAATGCCCGGTCAACGAAGCCGCTTTACCGGTGGTGGTATTGATTACCCTTACGTAGAGGGTTTGCGTCTTGATGAAGCTATGCACCCGTTAACGCTCATGTCGGTTGGTCTTTACGGGAAGACCTTGCCACCTCAAAACGGCGCGCCTATCAGGCTTGTTGTACCGTGGAAGTATGGTTTTAAAAGCATTAAGTCTATTGTGAGAATTCACCTGACCGACAAGAAGCCTCCTACCACATGGAATCGACTGGCCGCCAACGAGTATGGCTTTTACGCCAACGTGAATCCAAACGTGTCGCACCCAAGGTGGAGCCAGGCCAGCGAGCGTAGAATAACCACAGGTGGGCTACTCGCCAGAAATCGCATCGACACCCAAATGTTCAACGGTTACAGCGAAGTCGCGCCGCTATACAAAGATATGGACTTATCCCGTTATTACTAGCTGGTACGTTTTATAGGGCTACGAGCAAATAGCTAGCCCTTCTAACCAATATCTCATGACCGAAGCTATTAAACACTATTATTAAGTTGTTCATTTAATGCCGTTAAGAAAAAAACCATTTCGACTCTCTGTTTGGCAACGCCGCAGCCTAAAAGGTCTTATTCACCTTTTCGCATTGGGCTATATCGCCTGGTTGTTTTTTGCAGGGGTAACCGATCAGCTTGGTCCAGACCCTGTAAACACGCTCATCAATGAGACTGGAACCTGGGCAATTCACTTTCTTTTACTAACGCTTACTCTTAGCCCACTTGCTAAATGGCTACCAAGCCCAGAACCGATGCAATTCAGACGTATGATTGGCGTATACACCTTTGTGTACGCCTTTGCACACCTGCTCACATACATTGTGTTTGAAATCCAGCTTGATATGGCACTAGTGGCTAGCGAGATAGTAAGCAGGCCATACATCATTGTTGGCCTGGCAGCGTTACTTCTTCTTTTTGCTCTCACCGCTACGTCGTTCAAGCGTATCCAGCGCAACATGGGAAAAAAGTGGCAGAAGCTTCACAACAGCATTTACCTGATCCTGCCCCTTGCACTACTTCATTTCAGCTGGTCGCAGAAGACGTTTTGGCAAGAGCCCGTTTGGTATTGGATGATTGGACTGATATTAATGAGCCCAAGAATGAAGCAGTGGTATGTGAGGTATCAGAAGAAAAGTCAAAAGAAGTCGAGAGACAAAAACGCAGTGGTGTGAGAAAACTAGAGTCGAAAACCTTTTAAACAAGCACGTACAGCAACGCAGCATAACGCGCTGTTTTGCTAAGCGTTACCGCGAGAATAAAAAACCAAAACGGGCTTCTAAGTACACCTGCTACTAAAGTAATAGGGTCGCCAATAATAGGTACCCAGCATAAAAACAAGCTCCACTTCCCCCACTTTGTAAAGGTGTAACTTGCACGGTTAAACGCCGCTTCGCTCACTTTTAACTTATCGGTCGCAATTTCTTTTCCGAACTTGAAGCCCAATGCATAATTAACCACCGAGCCGAGTACATTTCCTAACGAAGCAACAACAAGCAACAACACCCAGTTCAAGCCACTACTGTATAAAGCACTAAGTACAATTTCAGAACTAAAAGGCAATATAGTGGCAGCCAAAAATGCCGATAAGAACATCCCCAAATAGCCTAAATGTATTAATGCGCTCAACGCTCCTCCATCTATATACAGTAGTTTTCTATGTAAAATTCGCGCGGATCTTACCTTAATCGGAGTATGAATACTTCCTTCAGAATTCGATAGCACAAAAAAACCATTATCTTTTATGTAGTTACTTAGAAAACACCAATTTGTGTGAAAAAAGTACAACTAAATACTTGCCAAAGCCCTCCTTTGATAATACTGTATACACATACACACTGTATAAGTAACCAGTATCAATTAATAACAATATTCCCGAAGTTCAAACTATGAACTTCAGGGCAAATGCATAAAGGGTTTTACTATGAACACATCTTCAGTTTCACGATTTAATGCTTTGCGCGCTTCGGTTTCAAATGTTGTTCAACTACCTTTGCCGATAGAAGGGTTTCCAGGCGAAAAACAAGGTAATGGAAAAGGAAGTAACGACAAAGGTTGGAATTATCTGCTTTCAAATACGGTGTCGTTTTCTAAATCTGTAGATCACGCTATTCGTATTCAAAAACCTGAAAAAGAAAAAATGCCTGAATGGATCAGTAAGCTGATTACAGGTGGCCAGTGTAAAACACTGTATGTGGAAAACATTGATTTAGACCTTCAACCAACAGACAGTGAAATGATCAGAAAGCTGTGTGAGCTTTACTCTGTCAGCCTGGTGAATGTAAGTGTTAACAGCATTAATGACGAACAAAACGTAGCTTTAGGCCCTTGGTAATACAAAGCCTGTCATGCTTACATCTTGCGTTTGCCCCATTTTACGTTTGCCTAAGTATCGATGCGTAAACAAAACCTAAATATTTATTTTCATACAGCTCTTTGGCGTGGAATCTCTGACATGTACCCTTTGGCATGGACCGCCAAGGAATCTTTGAATATCGGCAACATTTACGTTTAAAAAAGTTGGGTCTCACGCAACTTATACTTATACTGTAGCGCTTTGTTTTACTCTTAAACTGCGAGTTGTCTTATGCGCTGTTACTGTTGCTCATCAAAATCCTTCGACGAATGCTGCGAGCCTTTTATTAAGGGTGATAAACACCCTAGTTCTGCAGAGCAACTTATGCGCTCCCGGTTTTCAGCCTACGCCACAGCGCATTATCAATATATTCTTGAAACCTACACCAAAGAAAAGCAGCAGGGTCTCTCTGTAGAGGATTTGGCGCAAAGCGCACAAGGTGCGACATGGTTCGCACTTAAAGTACACCCCACTCTAGCGGCTAGCTCCGTAGATAGCTTGGTAGGTAACTTGGTCAGTAGTACTGAAGATAGTTCGATAGACAGTACTGTACATGCCGACGCTAAAGTCGAAGCAGTAACCAACGCCGAGCCAATCTCTAAGCCTAGTTTAAAGTCCATCTCCAAACCCATCACCAAACCCAATAATGCCATTGTTGAATTCACTGCTTACTATTTTGAAAATAAAAGTATGTATCAGCTTCACGAAACGTCGAATTTTAGTGTTGAAGACGGTAAGTGGCGTTATCACGACGGCGTATTACACGACGACTGCGGCAAAATTAAATACGGGAGAAACCTACCTTGTGTTTGCGGTAGCAACAAAAAATTCAAACAGTGCTGCGCAACTAGGAGCCGCTAACCCAATTGCAATAACTAACTGTACTCTCTTCCCTGCGCATCTTGATTGTTCACCTTTCCTTTAATTTAAAATTAAAGGTGAATTGAATACGTATGCATAATGCTTATTATTTGTAAACAAAATGTAAGCATTACTTTCATCTTTTATCTCGCTCCCACATAAAATAGGACACACTATGAAGATGAAGAAACATGCGGCAGGCGTTCTAATAGGCGCAGCACTGAGTACATTAAGTTATCAAAGCTATGCCGACGTTATACTACACGCATTTAACTGGACCTACGACGACGTAGCCGCAAAAGCCTAGGAAATTGCGGATCTTGGTTACACCAAAGTACTTGTTTCACCTGCTTATAAATCGACAGGTGACCAGTGGTGGGCGCGATATCAACCACAGGACTATCGAGTTATTGATAACCCACTTGGTGACACTGCTGACTTTCAAGCGATGGTTAATGCATTAAATGCCAAAGGTGTAGAGACCTATGCGGATATTGTCTTTAATCATATGGCGAACGAAGCATGGAAACGTTCAGACTTAAACTACCCCGGAAGTGAAGTACTACAGCAATACTCATCAAATCAGGGATACTACAATGGCATCACATTATTTGGTGATGTAAGTAGCGGCCTTTTTGGCGGTGGTGACTTCCACGGTACGTATGATCAAGGTGGTCCTAAGTGCATTAGTAACTACAGCGACGTGGGCGATGTTCAGTACAATAGATTATGCGGCGCCGCGCCAGATCCTGGCTTGCCCGACCTAGACCCCAATAATTGGGTAGTAGCCCAGCAAAAAGCGTATCTTCAGGCGTTAAAAGACATGGGTGTAACCGGGTTCCGCGTTGATGCTGCAAAGCACATGACCAACTATCATATCAACGCGGTGTTCGACAGCAATATAAAAAACGGCGTGCATGTTTTCGGAGAAATAATTACCACGGGCGGTGCAGGCTCTTGTGAGTATGATAACTTCCTTGCACCTTATTTATCAGCAACAGGTCACTCGGCCTACGACTTCCCGCTTTTCGCGCAAATACGTAGTGCATTTAGCTTCGGTGGTTCGATGAATGCCTTAGTTGACCCAGGTGCGTACGGTCAGGCTTTATCAGGCGACAAGGCCATCACATTTAGTATTACCCACGACATCCCGCTAAACGACGGCTTCCGCTACCAGTTACTTGACCCTACCGACGAACATTTGGCAAATGCCTATGTACTAGGCCGTGACGGTGGTGTTCCATTACTGTACTCAGATAACAATGAAAGTGGTGATAATCGTTGGGTAGATTTGTACAAGCGTGATGACATCAAGGGTATGGTTAAATTCCATAACGGAGTTCAGGGCAGTGGCATGCAAGTGGTAAGTCATAATGACTGCGTTATTTTCTTCAAGCGTGACCATCAAGGCGTTGTGGGTATTAATAAATGCGCAGACGGCCAAGATATATGGGTAGATACATCTACGGACAATTTGTGGTGGTATAGAAATTACCGCGATACGTTAAGTAATGATGTGCAATATATTACAACTCAGTGGCACAAGTTCTATGTACCAGGAAGAAGCGCCCGAATGTGGCTTATGGAATAACCCACTGTTAACAAGAAAAGCCTGAACATCGATTGTTCAGGCTTTATTGTTAAGTTACCCACGTGTCAGGCTTGTAGGATCAGGGCACAAGCACCATCTTACCTTTCACTTCCCGGTTCATTACCTTGGCCATGGCTTTCGTTGCTTGTTCTAAGGGTAATGCTTCATCTACGACCACCTTCACCTTACCTTGCACATACCAAGTTAAAAGCTCTTGCATATTTTCCGCAAAGCCTTTTGGATCGTGCTGAGTAAACGAGCCCCAAAATACGCCCATAACCGAATAGCCTTTTACCAGCGCTAAATTAACCGGGAATTTCGGGATCTCACCGCCTGCAAAGCCAACCACAAGTAAACGACCTTCCCATGCCATACTGCGGCTGCAAGCGTGGAATGTGTCACCGCCAACGCATTCATAAACTACATCGACACCTTTGCCGCCTGTGACTTCTTTCAGCGTTTCTTTGAGATCTTTTTCTTTGTAGTTAATTAAAACGTCTGCGCCATACTCTTTAGCAAGCGCCAGCTTTTCTTCTGTTGAGCAAACTGCAATAACTTTAGCGCCCATAATCTTGCCTATTTGCACTGCTGCTAAGCCAGTACCACCCGCTGCGCCGGTTACAACCAGTGTTTCGCCTGGCTGCAGTTTTGCGCGCTGCTTTAACGCGTGATGTGCTGTCGCATGCGCAGTTACAAGAGCAGCCCCCTCATTAACATGGATGGGATCAGGTAACGGCATAACATGAGTGGCAGGGATCAGCGCTTTTTCTGCGTAACCACCTAAGTTAGACAACGCAATAACTCGTTGCCCTTCTTTTAAATGGCTTACGCCCTCACCTACTTCAGATATGGTGCCTGCCACTTCATTGCCAGGAATAAACGGGAAGTCTGGCTGCATTTGATACAGACCTTGCACCAATAGTCCGTCTGGAAAGTTCACCCCTGCGGCTTCAACATTTACGACTACATGCCCTTTTTTTACTTGCGGGTCTGCAACGTCTTTAAATTGAAGTTCTTCAAGTGGTCCAAAAGATTCGCATACAATTGCTTTCATACTGTCTCCAGTTGCTTTGTTCGACGAGCACGCTATTGATAGCATGACCTGTCATTAAATACGTTATATGGCGTTTATTCGCTTTGGTGAATGGTTTGGTTCGCAATTTGCGCCAGAGGTCGCACCATTGCGCCTAATTGCATAGCCTTCTCGCTTGACGCATTGCCATCGTGTGCGCGTTTTACCACGCCTTGTAAAATAGCGGCTAAACGGAAAAAACTAAATGCGAGGTAAAACGTCCAGTTGCTAATGCTATCAATACCTCTTCGCTCGCAATACGCATTGATATATTCTTGTTCACTTGGAATGCCTAACTGCTCTCTGTCTAAACCACCTAACCCAGCTGCGTGCGCAATGTCAGAGGGAAGGCGCAACTGCATACATTGGTAAGCCAAATCGGCATACGGATGCCCCAACGTTGATAATTCCCAATCAAGCACCGCGACTACTCTTGGGTTTTTAGGGTCAGACATATCAAACATCATATTGTCTAAACGAAAATCGCCATGGACCAACGAGACTTGACCATCATCTTTTGGCAGGTTGGCCTCAAGATACTGAATAAGACTTTCAATTTCTTCAACATGCTCAAGTTCTGACGCTCTATACTGCTTTGTCCACCTGCTTAGCTGACGTTCAAAGTAGCTGCCAGGCTTTCCATAATCGCGTAAGCCTGCGCTTTCAATATCTACACTGTGAAGCGCTGCAAGCACCCGGTTCATTTCATCATACATGGCACCGCGAGTAGCAGAAGACGCTATTTCAGGCAGTGCACTATTCCAAAAAATGTCACCTTCAACATAGGCCATAATGTAAAACATGCTACCGATTATGCTGGCATCTTCACATAAATGGTACGCTTTGGGCACAGGCACTTCTGAGCCCTGCAACGCATTGATAACGCGAAATTCTCGGTCAACTGCATGGGCCGATTTCAGTAACTTACCCGGAGGTTGACGGCGTAACACGTAGACGCCGTTATCCGTAGTAAGCTTAAACGTCGGGTTCGATTGCCCACCTGCAAATTTCTCGGCACTTTTTACCTTCCCAACACTGGGGCACGCAGAAGATAAATACGAATTCAGCACTGCTAAATCTATGACATGTGGGGCTTTCGCATTGTCTTTAGACACATTCACTCCTTACCCGTAATTTTCTGTATTGTTTATTTACAACACTGACTTATTCAGCGACTGCTTTTTCAGCAATAAGATTACGACCTAACTGCATCATGTGAACCTGATCAGGGCCATCTGCCAGCTTGATAGTACGCGCATAAGCGTACATGGCAGACAATACGAAATCTTGGCTTGTACCTGCAGCGCCGTGCATCTGAATGGCTTGGTCGATAACGTTGCAAGCCATAGTAGGTGCAACTATCTTGATAGCAGCGATAAGGTCGCGCGATACTTTGTTGCCATAGCGATCCATCTTATCAGCCGCTTTCAACGTAAGCAGACGCGCCTGTTCAATATCACAGTGCATCTGCGCAATGCTTTCTCTAACCGATTGCTGTTTTGACAACGGTTTGCCAAACGCCACTCGGCTTTCAACTCGTTCACAGGCCATATCGAGCGCGCGCTGTGCACAGCCAATAAGGCGCATACAATGGTGAATACGGCCCGGGCCTAAGCGCCCTTGTGCGATTTCAAAACCACGCCCTTCACCAAGCAGTAAGTTTTCTGCCGGTACACGTACGTTTTCAAACAAGACTTCAGCATGACCAATAGGCTCGTCATAATAGCCCATTGCTGCCATTGGGCGAACAATAGTTACACCCTTGGTGTCCATAGGAACTAAGATTTGAGACTGCTGCTGGTGACGAGGCGCATCGAAATCAGTTTTGCCCATTACAACCATAATCTTACAGTTTTCATTCATAGCACCGCTGGTGTACCACTTACGGCCGTTGATAACGTATTCATCACCATCGCGCTTAATGGAAGTTTCGATGTTAGTCGCGTCACTTGATGCCACTGCAGGCTCTGTCATAGCAAAGGCTGAGCGTATTTCCCCGTTTAAGAGAGGCTCTAACCACTGCTTTTTCTGACTCTCGTTACCGTATTTCGCCAGCACTTCCATATTGCCGGTATCTGGCGCACTACAGTTGAAGATTTCAGAGCTAAACAAAACTCTGCCCATTTCTTCACAAAGTGGTGCATACTCTGCGTTAGTCAAGCCCGCGCCATATGGCTTATATTCTTCAGGTAAAAATAGATTCCAAAGACCCGCTTCTTTTGCACGCTTTTTCAATGTATGCATCATTTCAGGCGTTTTCCAACGACCTTCGCCATTGTTGGCAGAGCCATTTTCTACGGCGTGAATGTATTCCTTTTCAATTGGATACACTTCTTCTTTCATAAACGCTTTTAGTTTTTCTAAAAGTGCTTGGGTCTTTTCATTATATTCAAAGTTCATAACTGCCCCATTTAGCTGTAGGTAATGGCGTGTAACCTGTCAATCACATCCAGGTGAGGTACGCTGTTGAAGTTATTAAGGTGAACGCCTCGCGCATTGGCAAAGCATTGAGAAAAACTGGCATTTCGGATCTGCAAATTCATATTCACAACGGTGGCCGCATCGTAGCCAAGAATGTGTTTGAGCATCATGGCAATTGCACCGCCAGAACTCACAACGAGAACACGCTTCGCATCTATACTTTGAAGGTGCGTGAGCATACTGTGAACTCTGTCTTCGAACTGACCCCATGTTTCATCAAGGAGTTCATGCGCCAATTCGTCTTGCGACCAGGCAAGCATTGCTTTTTTTAGCAATCGGTAATATTCAGAAGGCGAAGCACCTTCAGGTACTTTTGCTTCTGGGTAGCGTGTTAAATAGGCGGTAGCCACTGCCTGAAAATTGAATTCATTCAGTGCGCTATTCACTGTAACTTCAGGTAGCGTATAGTCTTCAGTAGCAATACCCGAGGCAATACCTTCTTTGGTTTCGTGATGCCTAACCATGTCGCCAGAGAAAACTGCATCAAATTCAACATTGCGATGCTTGAAATAGTCACCAAGCCAAATGGCCTGTTGCCCACCCAGTTCACTAAGTTTGTCATAGTTCGCTTTGCCAAAAGACGCTTGACCATGTCGCACTAAATAGATGTCTGTCATACCGCTGCCTGATGTTATTAATATGTTAACTTTCAACCAACATACTAAGGAAAACAGCGATATAAGTTTAATTGATATTTTGAATGAGTATGCATCATGTGAAACTATTCACTGCCAAACATCTGTTCGCTTTTTGCACGTTGCGAACAAAATTTGACATGATAGCTTCAAATGCGTGCAATATATGTTCATTAGATTGTATAGTGAAAAAGCACGACACGACGTCATAGGGAAGTTGGCGTATTTAAGATGTAAAGGACTGTACGCATTTGGACGCGACCTTGTCGTGATTAATTTTGTTTAAAGCCCACCGCTTTTGAAAAATAAAAAGAACCAAAATGAAGTCACTTACACACGCTTTGTCTTGTAATAGCTCAAGCATATCTACACCCCAAAACGCCATTACGCGTTGCCTGTGTAGTTCGCCGTTTATTGCCTCTATTGTCTCGTCGACACTTGCTTTGGCTCCCCACGCTCACGCCGATGAGAATGCTCTATCTACTCCGCATAACAAAAAGGCGCTGGAACACATTGTTGTACAGGCGCAAAAGACCAGTCAAAACTTGCAAGATGTGCCCGTTGCGGTCACTGCGCTTTCAGGTCAAGACCTAGTTGAAACAGTTAGCCGAGATGTGTTTGACCTGCAAAACTACGTACCTGCTTTTGGCGCGTTTCAAAATCAAAGCGTAACAAATTCAGGGTTTTCAATACGCGGCATTGGCACGTCTTCACAAAACTTCGGCTTCGAGTCTTCGGTGGGTTTATACGTAGATGGTGTGTACCGTGCACGACAAAACGCGTTAATTAACGACTTAGTCGATATTGAATCTATTGAAGTGTTGCGTGGGCCACAGGGCACACTATTCGGAAAGAATACCGCCGCTGGCGCAATGACGTTAACTACGGTCGCACCTTCACACGACGAGCGCGACGGCTTTGCCGAAGCCATCATCGGCAATGATAACTTGGTTCGTTTAAGCGCTGGCTCGTCGTTTTCGCTTATCGACGATGTACTCGCCATGCGAGTATCTGGCTTTAGTTCTCACAGTGACGGTTTCATTACCGATGAGCGCAGCGGACAAACCCTGAATAACCGTAACCGTTCTGCGATAAAAGCACAGCTGCTTTACACTCCAACAGCTGACATTAGCGTGCGACTTATTGCTGATTACGGCGAGCTAGATGAACGGTGCTGCGGCGCACTAACTTTTCAAAACAACATTCAGGCTAATGACATAGCGGGTAAATTTGGCACTGATGCGCTGCTGCTACAACCCCCATTCAATGCGACTATTTATGGGCGCGATAACTTTTACGACTATAGAACCTCGCTGTCGCAAACTCCCCTTTCAAAAATGAAAGACAAAGGACTATCAGTTCAAGTAGATGTGGATTTAAACAAAGCATGGGATTTTGTGAGCATAAGTGCGTACCGCGCGTTTGACAGCTTAGATACGGTAGATACCGACTTTTCTGATGCGGACCTTCTTACTGCCACTAACGACGCCAGGCAGCAATCGTTTTCTCAAGAAATTAGATTACATTACACCAGTGAAGATGTGCGTGGGTTAATAGGTGTTTACTATTACAGCCAAAACTTAAATCTAACATTTGATACTACCACGCAAGATGATTTTAGTGCGTTCTTTAATGCCGCTGCATCCGATTTGCTGCCTTTGGCTAACGCCATCAACGAACTATCTGCTGTTACATCGGGCTTTATTGCGCCTGCTGCAGCACCCGCGCCGTCCGGTACTGCTTTCGAACACAACGCCAATCAAGAGCAGGACAGCATTGCTTTATTTTCTCAGCTGGATTGGCTGTTAAACAGTGATTTCACATTAACAACGGGCATACGCTATACCCGCGAAGAAAAGTCGATTGTCGGAACCTACGATGAGCAAGGGCCTGGTATTGACGGACTAAGTCAAAACCCAGCGCAATGGCCTGATGCAGGTCGTGCTATAGTTGGGTTACAAAACATCGCTGCTGCGTTAGCGGCGGGACAAGCTCCTACAGCACAGTCCCTTAACGCTATCGCTCCATTTCAACAAGCGGGCTGGGGATATTTTTTCTTGGGATCTGCAGCGGTTATGCCGCGCCCTGACTTAAACGAAGAGCTTGATGATTCACAGTTAACCGGCACGGTAAAACTGGCTTATCATCCTAATGACAACACGCTAACCTACGCCAGTTTTGCGACTGGTTACAAAGCTGGCGGTACAAATACCGACAGAATCTTACCTTCGCTTAGCCCGCTTTTTGATGCTGAAAAATCGCGAAGTGCTGAAATAGGTATAAAACAAGATTTTGAAGAATACGGCGTGCGCGTAAATGCTGCGGCGCACTATACACAAATTAGCGACTTTCAGGCGACGACCTTTACCGGAACGGGGTTCAACCTGCAAAATGCGGGCGATATCATAGTAAAAGGCATAGAGCTTGAAGCCACATGGCTAATGACAGAAAGCACCGAATTACATGCAGTTGCGTCGCGCACATTGGCGAATTTTGATGAGTTTAAACGCGGTACCTGTTGGGTAGCGTACACGTGGCACACGGGAATTGACGACCCGGGCCGTGTGGAGCCAAACGACCCGTTCTGTTCAAGAGACGGAGACCGCGTAGGCTTCGAGCCTCAGAACTCACTATCTCTTATGCTGAATCACTATTTCGAAGTTGGGAATTATCCAGCCTCCGCCAGTATTGACTACCAATACACGGGCGACGTATTTCTTGATGATGCGAACGACCCGTACAAATACGCTGACGACTTTTCATTATTTAACGTTCGCGTAAGTTTCACTATCCCACAATGGGATAGCGAAATTATTGCGTGGTCGCGCAACGTTTTCGATGAAGAGTACGTTGCACGAAGTGGCTTTGATGTACCCGTACAAACCGGAAAGATCATGGCCTACCCAGGCGCGCCGAGAAGCTTTGGCGTTACCTTCAGAAAGTCTTTCTAACGCTTTAAATGCGTAGGTTTGGTATGAAACACCGCATGGCACTGAGCAATAACAGACAGTGCTATATGTTCTGGTAGCTCACCACCAATGTCGAAACCAGCGGGGCTTGCGAAATACTGAGTAAAGTTGGTATCGCCAAGCCCGGCTAAATCCATAATTTCCTGCTTACGGTGCAGTGGACCGAGCATTGCCGTATAGGTTAACGATTGCTTGCTTAGCACCTGCAGCGCCTTTGCATCAATTTCTCGATGATGGGACATAAGCACCGCCGCTTGAATGTTATGTTCGCCCATGTGAAGATGTAAGCCTTCAGTAGACGGGTCTTCAATTAAGTAATTTACCTCGGGAAAATGTTCAAGTCTTGCTTGTGCAGGCCTTGGATCCCAAAGACTTACTAAATAGCCCTGCAAACTAGCAAGCTTGGTCATAAAGGTAGCGTCGTATCCACCTCCAACAACAAGTAGGTGGATAGGCGGCAGCATCAAAACCGACAACATGCGCTTGCCATCAACGGTGTCTAGCACAGCTTTTCTAGGTTTAGCAGAATGGTCTTCCAATTCCGTGCAATCACCCAAAGTACCGTCTACAGCGCAGCGCCACTCACACGCTTTTCCGTTTGATAAGCTTTTGCTAACCACATCCAACGATAAATACTGGTTACTCTCGTTAACTGGTACGATTGCCAAGTGCACCACACCGCCGCATCCAACACCTAGCTTAAACGCGATGTCTTCTTCATCTTCGTCATCGTAAACCGCGGTACGACTTATCCCGTCTGTCATTACTCGCTGGGCTTTTTTAACGATGTCACTTTCTAAGCAGCCACCGCTTAATATACCTAACTGATGCCCAGCGTCACTAAACAACATCATGGCGCCTGCTTTGCGGTAGCATGAGCCTTCGGTTTTAAAAATAAAACCTAACACCCACTTATGCTTGTTTTTAAGTGGAAGCCACTGGACCAACAAATGGTTAACGTGATTACTCATAACTACCTCTAAACCCGTTTAACTTGCTTATTGCTGTGATGCCGCTTGGGAAATAAATGCAGCCAATGTTGCTGGCTCTTGTGCACCAGCCACACCCTGATTACCGATCACAAAAGTAGGTACACTTTGGATACCGCGCTGCATCCAAATAGTTTCTTCCTCACGCACTGCTTGCGCGAATTTTTCACTTTTAAGGGTTTGTTCAGCTTCAGACTTATCAAGGCCAACCGTTTGTGCCAACGCTACTAGAACACCTAGATCATTAATGTTTTTACCGTCTGTGAAGTAGGCATTAAATAAGGCCAGCTTCATTTCTTCTTCAAGGCCGTTTTCTGCAGCAAAGTGAATAAGTTGGTGAGCCTTAAACGTGTTCTGCATGCGAGAGTCGTCAGTAAAGTTAAACGAAAAGCCTAATTGCTCGCCCGCTTCTACTAACCGCGCTCTGTTCTGCGCGCTTTGCTGTTCACTAATGCCGTACTTTTCCATTATGTGCTCGCGAAGGTTTTGCCCTTCTTCTGGCATATTGGGGTTTAACTCGAACGGGTGAAACTTAATATCCACTTCAATGTTATCAAGGGTTTTGATGGCTTCTTGCAAACGCTGGTACCCAACAATACACCAAGGGCACACCACATCAGACACCATATTTACCGTTACTCTTTTTCCATTGCGCACATTTTGTGCACCTTGTAAATCTGCTGTCATGAAAGGGCTCACTTTATTGAATTCGAGAATGTGTAAGGGCTTAGATAAGGTTACAAAAAGAAACTTCAACCCCACACTGCGATTATTTCGTCGCAGTTACATCAGTTTCTGCTGTGACTTTTTTTGTCGTGCCCATTGTGGTGCTGTAAAGCGTGGAAAGTTTTTCAAGGGCTGAGTGTGCCCATATTTCATAGCCTTTCGTGGAGGGATGAAAGCCATCTTCTGCCATCAAACCACTTTGCTGAATATCCGTCATAGTTCCGCTCACATTAAGTGCACTAACATATAATATATCTGCGTTAGCCTGGTCTGTTACGCTATCAGCCAAAGCTTGGTTTAGTAGCCACGCGCGGTAACCTAATAGTGCACGCAAAGGTTGCGGAAGCGCAGGAAAGCAATGAATTGGCGGTAGCGCAGTAAACAATATTGTTTCGCACCCAAATTTATCTGACAGTAGCGTACTCATAGCATCGATGTTTTGTCGCCACCGTTTCAACGGTACAAATTTGGTCACGTCGTTAACACCAATAGAGACGAGCACCGACGAAAAGTGCTCGGCAGGCATTTCATGTAAAAGATTGAGCACATCTTCACTTTTAAAACCTGTTTTAGCATTCAACGTCACTCGCGTTGGCCCATGCTTAACAAGGTTTGAGTACAGCAGACCTGTGAGTGCCCCCATTTGCGTCGTTGCACCAACACCAGCGGCGGCAGAATCGCCTATAACCAAAACGTTATTAGTTAGCAGTAATTTACTATCGGCAGAGGTTAATACCCGCTCGCCGTCAGGCTCTGGTAGTACAGCGGTCTTCTTCCTCACCCACAATGCTTGAAGCAAAATGACTGGAAGAAGTAAAACAATTATCAGGTTTAATACCAAAACCTTGAAGTAGATCAAATCAGCCTCCTAAGCAATCCATTAAGCTTTAACCATCGAATTGAATTCGCGCCTAGATATCTACATATAAGTGCAGAGCCAATATGACAATAATTGCCGTACAACAACGTCCTGTATCAATCATTACCAAATATGCGTTGAATGCTCCTCGCTATACCTCTTACCCTACTGCACTTAAATTTGAACCGCTACAAGATGACATACTTCCACAAGCACTTGCAGTGTCAAAAGCGCCGGCAGTAAGTCTCTACGTGCACATTCCATTTTGCAAAACGCTGTGCTACTACTGTGGCTGTAATAAAATGGTGACGCGTCACAATGAAAAAGCGGACGAATATTTAGATTACATAGAAAAAGAAATCCTGTCTAAGCGTTATTTAACTGACGGCAGGCGTGCAGTTTCTCTGCACTTGGGTGGCGGTTCACCCAGTTTTTTGAGCGAGACTCAGCATACTTATTTAATGTACCTGCTTAAGAAACACTTCACCTTTGAAGCAGGTGCTGAACTGTCAATTGAGTTAGATCCCAGAAATATCGATAAACGCTATCTTCAAAACTTAAAACGTCTCGGCTACACACGCATTAGCTTTGGTTTACAAGATACTGATTACAATGTTCAAAAAACCATAAATCGCGTACAAAGCACGTCTCACATTGCCGATTTAGTATTCGAGGCTCGGTCGCTGGGTTTCGACTCAGTCAACTTAGATCTAATTTATGGTTTACCGAATCAGTCAATTGAAACGTTTTCATCAACCATCGCCGCAACAAAAGCCATGATGCCAGATCGTATTTCGCTTTTTAGCTATGCACACCTTCCCGAAAGGTTCGCAGCGCAGCGTAAATTTGCTGAAGAAACACTGCCAAGTAGTGAAGAAAAAGCGGCGCTTTACAAGCTTGCCGTTAACAGCTTTACAAACATAGGTTATGAAATGATTGGTCTTGATCATTTTGCCTTAAGCAAAGACTCACTGGCTATTGCGAAAAATAAAGGCGAGCTTCACCGTAACTTTCAAGGCTATACTTTACGTGGAGACACCGACCTTATAGGGTTCGGAGTATCAGCCATTAGCACGGTAGGTAACGCCTTTGCGCAAAATGCTAAGGAGCTAAAAGAATATTACAGTCGGTTAGACAACCACCTGCCCAATGCAAAGGTTGGGCTGTCATTAAGTGTCGACGACCTTATTCGCAGAGACGTGATTTCTAGCTTAATGTGCAATTTAGCGGTAGACAAGCAAGCAATTGCCGGCAAGCACCACATCATTTTTGATGAATACTTTGCTTCAGCCTTAAACAACCTTGAAGAACTTAAAGAAGACGGGCTTATCGAAACGACATCTCGGTATATTCGAGTGCCAGAGTCTGCTCGCATTTACATTCGGGCTATTTGTGCGCGTTTCGACGCTTATTTGAACGCAAATGAAATACTCAGTAGCTACTCCAAAGCCATTTAAACCTAGGGCAATTTAAACCGCGCAATCACTTGCATCCCTACATCAAGCTTAAGACGCGATAGAGAGATACAGCTAATGCTGGCATAAAGGGTTTGGTTACTGCCTAGTACATCAAGTTTTAACAACACTTTCGCGCTGTTTACGGTCGCTAGCTTTTTAGAAGTTAGCTTTGTATCTGCGAGTTTTGTATCGGCGTTATTTTCAGGCTCGTTCAGGGGACTGAGTGGATTCACCACGGGTTCGATGCTAGATATAACACATGGCAGCGCATTTAAAATACTGATTGTGCTGGCATTGCCAAAGTCAGCAGTATTGGTATCAATGCTTACATCATAGGCTTTAACTGCAAAACGAACAGAAACTTTTTCACCGCTTTGCTGAGGCAAATAGGACACTGATTCTGCAGTGACGAATATCTCTTGCCCCGCTACCTCAACGCGCTCAATTCCGTTTTCCGACTGGCACTGCTCATTGCCTTGTAAGGTTAGAGCATTTTGATCTTGTTGCGTTTGGCTACCGTGTTTGTAGCTGACAACGGCGTTTTGTGACTGGTTGCTGTCGTGTGCGTCGCTTTGCGCAGTAACTTTAAATCCCTCAAGTACGCTAGACGGTGTCGCAAATCCTTCTTTTTCGAATACTTGAGTCAAAACATCGCGCGTTTTTCCACAAAGCTCGGTGCGGCCTTGGTCAATAAAAACCAACTCATCGCTGAACAAGGCAAGGTCATCTAAATCGTGAGAGATTACAAGGCATGTGAGCTTCCCCGACACACACAAATTGTTCAAAAACTGGTAAATTTTGCGACGGGTGAAGATATCAATTGCGCTTAACGATTCATCTAGCAATAACACATCTGGTCCATTGACCAACGCACGCGCAATCGCGACCCGCTGCGCTTCTCCACCAGAAAGCGCCTGAATAGGCTTATCAATTAAATGTTCGCAATAACAGCCGCGCAAACACGCATCGATAGACATTGCATTAGGGCTTGCGTGACGCTGCGCTAGAGCTAAATTACCGCGCACATCGGTATGGGGAAATAGCATGGGCTGCTGAAAAACGATACCGACCTTTTGAGAGGTCCACGGCGTTTGCACTTTTGCGCTTTTTTCTACGCCAGCTAGGGCGCGAAACAAGCTGCTTTTTCCCGCACCTGATGGACCGGTAACCCCAATGAATCGGCTTTGTGGCTGCAATGAGATTTGTGCGTTAATGCGATTAGAAAGTCGCGCAGATATTTGCATGTTAACGCGCCTCATCACTTCGTGCGACACCGTTAAAACGATAGAGCGCCGCGAGCATCACGAATGAAAAAATCAGAAGGGCCAACGCAAGGTTGTGTGCACTGTTATATTCCAACGCTTCTACCTGTTCATATAGCGCGATAGACAGCACCTGAGTTTCTCCAGGAATATTGCCACCTATCATTAATACTACGCCAAACTCGCCTATGGTATGTGCAAAGCTTAAGCCTAATGCCACCACTATGGGCGCTTTGCTTAAAGGCAGCACTATTTTTATAAACGCTTCAAAAGCCGAAAACCCCAGCGTTTTTGCTACATCTAAATAACGGTTATCCAATTGTGAAAAGCCGCTGTACAAAGGCTGCAGAGCAAATGGTAGGGAGTAGATGACAGACCCCAACACCAAACCTTCAAAGCTAAATACTAAATTGCTCCCGGTTAGGCTTTGCCATCCCTGCCCCAACGCACTTTGCGGCGAAAAAGCAATAAGCAAATAAAAACCCAGCACAGTTGGCGGTAACACCAAAGGTAACGCGAGTATCGACATAACCAAAGGCTTAGCTTTGCTCTGCCAGTTCGCTAAAAACCACGCTAGCGGCAATGCGATTAACAACAGCAAACCACTGGTTATAAAGGCCAGCTTTAAGGTAAGTAATATAGCTTCAAGTGTCGATGCCCCGAAGAATTCTGTGAGCATACTTAGTTACCGACGCCTGATGCAATGGTAGGTTCATAGCCCCATTCAATTAAGCTGTGCTGCACCCCTTGCGACATTAAATACTGTACGAACAGGCTGGGTGATGACACTCCATTAGCGTCACTCAAACGAAACGCTCTGGTTGTCTCTTTGTCGCCTTTGAGAACAGGCTCATCAACTGGCGCTGCCGAATTTTTAATTGGAAGTGGTTCGAACAGATTCGGAGATAATGTAGCTACCGTTTTACTATTAACCACCAACGACTGAATGATGGGTTGATACAAGGTTTCAGGTACTGGGACGATAACCGTAACAGCATCGGCGCTTTTGGTATTCACAACACTGTTAAAGTTAGAAGGCAAATTAGAGGATAAGTCTGCGGGCAAATCTAAGGCCAATGAGTACGCAACGAACGCCCCTTTCACGCTGCCGGTGGTATAAAACTGCAAGGTTTGTAGCACGTTTTTACCCATCACTCTGTGAGGTAAAAACTGTTGCCATAAGGATAAGTTTTGCAACGTCTGTTGCGCAGCATCACCATAGGGGGCCAGTTTAGGATTTGCGATAGCTACCTTGTTTTGTGGATTTTCCATTAATTGAACAAGCTGCTTCGACAAGCAATCGGTAAGCTGAACGTTTATTTGTGCAGTGGTGTCTTTCGTAGATGTACGCGCGATTTGATCGCAGCTTCTTCCACTCGATGTCTTACTAGATATTTCACTGAATGCCTCACTTGATAAGTCGCCAGCATAGACAAACGCAAGCTTGCCTTTAGCGTAATCCACCAGATTGCCGTGGTGAACTACGTTGTTATCAACCAACGCTTGCGGCCTAGCGCGATCTGCAGATAGAAAAACGTCGAAGCTAGCACCATGTTGAATTTGCGCATACAAAGTACCGCTAGAAGATATCGTTACTGCGACTTCTATGCCGGTTAGCTCAGTAAACTGCTCGGCAATACTCTTTAGCGGTTTTGCAAAGTTTGCCGCAACGGCTACGTTAATTTTTTCGTCGCGCTTGAATTTTACTGACTGGTTTTGTTTTTCGGCACTAATAACGCTCCCTTCATTTACATTATTATTTGCCGCTTCAAAACTGCTTGCATGTGCCACAGAACTTGAAAAAGCTGTAACGCCTAGGGCTACACTTGCACTTACCAAAATAAGCATGGCCAAGTTAACAAAGCTTGAAAGTCGCATTGCCAAAGAAAAAACCATTACTTTTTATGCATCCACTTGAGTGCCGCTTTATCGTCAGATGCTTTCGCCTCAACCCATTCAGATTTATCGCCCTTAAATTCTTTTTTCCAAAGCGGTACCGACTGTTTAAGCATGTCCATTAAGTAGCAGGCAGCGTCAAACGCCGCTTTACGGTGGGGAGCGGCGGCACCTACCCATACAATTTGTTCGTTGTTGTGTATGCGCCCTACTCTGTGCAGTGCGCCAGCACTGTTAAGTGAAAAGCGTTCGCTCGCTTGTTCAACCAGAAGCATTAACGCTTTTTCAGTCATGCCCGGGTAATGCTCTAATTCGATGCCGTCTATATCGCCAGCGTTATTAAAATCTCGCACTAGCCCAGTAAAAGTAACAATCGCGCCGGTGTTGCCGCAGGCCTTCTCATCTGCCGACTGCTTTAGCCTAGCGTAAAGCTCTCCTTGATCGAAATCTTCAACTTGAACTAGCGCGAACATAGCTAGCCCCCTGTCACAGGTGGAAATAGCGCCAGCTCATCACCGTCGCTAAGTACTGTTTGGAGATCGCAAAGCTCTTGATTACAGGCAGTAAGCACACTGCCCTCTAGGGCTAATGCCCACTTGTCACTACGCGTTTTAAGCTGCGATATCACGGTCTCAATAGTGCTGTTTTCGCTTATATGAAGCGCGATATTGTCCTCTCCCGTAATCTCTCGGGTTTGTGCGAATGTTTTTACCGTTACCTGCATGCTTTGCCTGTTATCTACGTTGTTAAGGTCGCTTTATGCGCGCAAATTAATCTTTCCAAGCCTCTGAAATGGGTTGAGCCTAAAGTGCGTTGCTTTTTGAGCACGTGTACGCTTTATGCACGTCATTTTTTAGCTCACTGGCCTTTGTGAAAACTAGGTGTCGAACTGCCAGTAGCCTGTCTTACCGCCTTTTTTCTCCAGAACCCGTACCCCTTCCATATGCATGCCAGGGTCGATGGCTTTGCACATATCAAACAAGGTTAACAGCGCCACATTTACACCCGTGAGCGCTTCCATTTCAACGCCGGTTTTACCGCTTAGCTTGCAATAGCAGGTGGCTTGAATTCGGTTTTGGTCGGCCTGAATGTCGAAGTTTATATCCACCTTTGACAGTGCCAATGGGTGACAAAGAGGAATAAGATCGGCGCAGCGTTTTGCCCCTTGAATACCCGCTACACGGGCAACTGCAAATACATCACCTTTTGCAATTTTTGATTCAGAGATTTGGCGAATAACGTCTTCGCTTACGTATAAAAAACCTTCTGCTGTGGCTTCTCGCTTGGTAACGTCTTTATCGCTAACGTCGACCATATTGGCTTCGCCGCCAGCGTTTAAATGGCTAAAGGTGCTCATGCTTCCACCAGATGCTTTACGAAATTACACGGTCTAAAGTCGGCATCAAGCTGGCTAGAAATAATTTTTTCCCACGCCGTACGACACGCGCCTGTTGAACCTGGCAGGCAGAAAATAACCGTATTATTAGCAAAGCCCGCTACTGCGCGAGACTGAATGGTTGATGTACCAATCTCTTCATAGCTAATTTGGCGAAATAGCTCGCCAAAGCCGTCGACTTCTTTGTCGAACAATACACTGATGGCCTCTGGCGTTGAGTCCCGGTGGGTGAAACCTGTACCACCGGTAATTAATACGGCGTGAATGTTTTTATCGGCAATCCACTTCGACACCACGGCGCGCTGCTGATAAATATCGTCTTTCACCAAGTCGCGATCATAAAGGTTATGGCCAACCGAGGTAAGCGCCTCTTTCAAGTAGTCTCCCGACTTGTCGTTTTCGAGGGTGCGCGTATCTGAAATAGTGAGTACGGCAATATTAAGGGGTTGGCTGACAACTGACATATGAAATCCTAATTTGATATGCGACATTTTGGCGGTTTTTGATAAAGTACCAGCCAAAATACTAATTGGTAATCACTTTATAAGGGTGCATGCCATGAATTCAACAACTAAGTTGGCATAAACTATGTCTAAAAGCCTAACTAATCAGCAGGCTATGCGCTATAACCGCCATATTGTACTTCCCAAAGTCGACCTAAACGGTCAGGAAGCGTTGTTAAACGCAAATATCTGTATCATTGGCATTGGCGGGCTTGGTACCGCGGCCGCAACTAGTCTGTGTGCCAGCGGCGTAGGCTCGCTTACACTCATCGACCATGACATTGTAGAGACCACCAACCTGCCAAGGCAAACCTTGTTTAGCGAACAAGACGTGGGCACAAGTAAAGTGGAAGCGGCTAAATCGCGGCTTAATGCGATAAATAGCGACTGCGACATTACCGTAATAGCAAAGCCGTTTTCAGCGCCCGGCACTGCTCCACTATCGCCAACAATAAAACAGGCCATAGAACGTGCTGATGTTGTATTAGATTGCACTGACAACGTCGACTCGCGAGATGTAATCAATGAATTGTGTTTCAAACTGAATACACCGCTGGTTTCAGGCGCAGCCATTCGCTTTGAAGGCCAACTTTTTGTAGCAATACCGGGTAAAAGCCGTTGCTATGCGTGCCTGCGAACCTTGTTTGAATCGCCCGATTTAAGCTGCATCGAGGCAGGGATTTTCTCTCCTGTGGTAAACATTGTCGGCACTTACCAAGCTATGTTAGCTATGCAAGTATTAATGGATTTCGATAACATTCCTAAAAACACGTTAATGACGTTTGATGCTTCGTCACACGAGTGGCGAAACTGGAAGTTACCTAAAGGCGTGGATTGCGAGCTATGTGCTTGCTAAGTTTATGTGCATTTGCGGTATGAATTCTAAAAACGTGATTAAAAACAACAGACTAAAACAAAGAACAAGACAGAAAATAGGTTGATTTAAATGACAACCCAAGTAGTGAAAAAACACATGGTAGTGGCGCAAAACGCGTCTGGACGTAACATGAACGTGCCAATTTATCGTATGAAAGGCGCGCGGCCTGGCCCTACTGTGTATATTCAAAGTTCTATTCACGGCGCAGAAGTACAAGGTAACGTGGTTATTTACCATCTTATTCAGCGCTTAAAAGACATGGATATTTGCGGCGAGATTATCTTAGTGCCCAACTGTAATCCCATTGGTACAAACATTAAAGCCGGTGAATACACATTAGGCCGTTTCGACCCTGTGAACGGCACAAACTGGAACCGTGGCTATTTCTTTGACAAAGGTGCAGTTGAGCATTTCGCCAAAACCGTCACCCGCGAAGAGTCTATTGAAGGCATAAAACAACGTTTTCGTGCACACCTGTCTAATGCTATCGACAACAAGTTGGCTGAACCCTGGGGTTTAGGGCTTGCGCAGCAGCTAAATCTAAAGCTACAGCAAATGGCGGTGAACGCCGACTTCGTACTAGATCTACATAACGGCCCAGTATCTACCCGCCACGTTTATGTTCCCGAATACGCCAAAGACAGCGCCAAATTATTTAACATTCCACACTGTATTTTTATTCCGAATGTATTTGCAGGCGCATTAGACGAAGCAACATTTTGCCCGTGGTGGACACTGCAAGAAAGTATAAAAACTAATTTAGAGCGTGAGATCAGCTTTAACGTTGAAGCCTTTACCCTTGAAATGGGTAGCCAAGAAGTTATCGACTTTAATGAAGGCAATATAGACGCCACCAGTATTCTTAGTTACCTAAACGCAAAAGGCGTATTGCACGAGTGCGATATTAAACCGACAGAAATGAAGCGTTTAGGCGTGTATTTAAAAGACTATAAAACCCTGTTTACTAACTGGGGCGGCATGGTGGAGTACATGGCGAAACCAGGCCAAACGGTGAAAAAAGGCGAACCACTGGCGCAAATTTTAAATATTGACGATCTGGATACCGAGAGCGGCAGCAGGACCTTAGAAGCGCCCTGCGATTTGATCCCTATTCTGCACTTCCCGTCGGCTTCGGTGTTAAGTGGTACACAGTTGTACAAAGTGTTTACGAATTATAAGGAGTTGTAGATTTTTGTACGCAAGTTGATGGAGTAAAACTTTATTACAACATGGTTGATTAGGGTACGTAGGAACGTCTCACGCAAGTCACTGGTTTATTCTTTGAATTACTTCCTGCCGTTCAATTTATTGTATTGAACGGCAGAAGAGTACCTTAAGCGGCCCATCGCTCAAAGCAGCTGCGCGGTATGCGTCGGCTGGCTTTTTTTGTTAGCCGAGCATTAATAGGGCGGTATAGAGTATGTACCCACAGCATGTGCTACCAAATCCCTCACCCCGTCAGAGTACAGAGAAACCTCCCCAACCACGAGAGTACGGCCGACTTTTATCAGAGAACATTCCGCAATGATTCGCTCATTTGCCGATGGCTTACGTAAGAAGTTGATGTTAAGGCTAGTTGTTACTGCCAATGGCACGATGCCAATTTTACCAAGTATCGCCACATAAAGTGCCACATCAGCCACACTCATTAAGACAGGCCCCGAAACCGTTCCGCCAGGACGTAATTCATCCTGACCTACATGATGAGATACAGTCGCTCTACCGTTGCTCACTGCTTCCACAACGCATTTGCTTTGTGGAAACTCCGAATTCATGAAAGCGATAACTTCTTCTTTTGTAGCTGTCATTGAGACTCCTTAAATATTTATTCACGTTTATAGGTACTTGGTGAAGCGTTGCTCCAAGACTTCTATACCCCATTGTAAGCCTAGTTTCTCTTCCACCAATTCAGAGCCCTGACTTTCGTACAGAAGCTAGAATTTTACCGTCCCGTTTGATCGTCCAAATCTCATTGCTTGGGTTATCTAGCCTTCCAATAAATTCCGCCATGCTACTCGCCACTGAACACGCAAATTCCCAACCAATATCAGCCACTGACTGAGTTGAGAGACTAGCGGAAGCTACGAACTGTTAATCAAGTTCGACCACTATTTTACCAATCTGCTGATTGGACTCCAGATAGTGATGCGCTGCTACTATCTCTTCAAATTTAAAGCTTCGATCAATGACAGGCTTGAGTGTTCCCTCGGATAAACCCGAGTGGATAAATTGCTTTGCTCTGCGAAAACGCTCGATGTCTTTTATAACTTCAGTAAACACATACCCCCTAACTGTCAGACTTTTACGAAGTGCTATTTTTAAGGGAAAAGGAGTGACTTCGGGACTTAATGCTCCGTGTGCTATTATTGTTCCTTCAGGGCTCATTGCTTCAGCAATTTCTGCTATCTGCGGCCCACCGACAGCATCAAATGCGATTTTTAAATTGTTTTCTCCCAAGATACTTCTCAAACTATCCAGCAGCGGTTCTTCTTGGGTTGCAATCACATGGGCCGCGCCAGCCTTGAGCACAGCAGCCTTTTTAGCTCCTGTTAAAGTTGTAGCGATAGGGATGCCCCCCAGAGCATTCACAATTTGAATCGCAGCCAATCCAACACTGCTCGATGCGGCGGTTATCAGTACTGCATCGCCTTTTTGCACGTTAGCAATTTCGACCAAAGCGCCATAAGCTGTCAGGTACTGCATCCAAGCTGCTGCGCCTTCAGCAAAGGTTAGCCCTGCTGGTTTGAGTGCCACATATTCACTTGGTACGACAATCTCTTCTGCGTAGCAGCCGTTCTGAGAAAGCCCCATCTGAGGGACAATACAAACCTCGTCCCCAAGGCGTAAATGATTTACCTCTTCCCCGACTTCAATGACTATCCCGGATGCTTCATAGCCGATTCGCGAAGGGAAGTCAGCCTTTTCTATATAGCTGCCTCGCCTAAACATGGCATCAGCACGATTGAGCCCAACAACCTTGACCGCAATACGTACATCAGTGGCCTGCAAACTTGGACTCGCGAGCGAGTCAATAGTTAATACCTCGGGGCCACCTAATTCATGGAAACGAACAGTTCGAATTAGTTTTCTTGGGCTCATATGCATCCTCAACAATGACTTTTTAAGTAATTACAACAATGACTTTTTAAGCAATTACATCAATAACTACTTTACCCATGGACCCCAACTCTACGGCATTATGTGCATCCATTGCCGTGTCTAGGGAAAAGCGTAACGGATCGAGTAGTGGCTTAATTTGTCCAGCTTCAACAAGCGCCGTAATTTGCCGCAGAATGTCACCATGATGTTTGCGCCCCTCTCCGCTGAGCTGTGGGTGTAACACAAAAATCGCTGACAATGTTGCAGAGCGTAATGACGACGGTGCCAGGTTATGTGAGCCGAATGCAGCACAGCTTAAAATATGTCCATAATGTGCAATGATACCCAATGAGGCATCGAGTACAGAGCCACCGACAGTGTCGTAAACGATATCGAACCCTTTGCCTTGGGTGTATGCGTCCACGTAGTCGGCAGGGCTTACAGTGTGATAATCAATCGGCGTGGCACCAAGCGCCTTGAGCAGTTCTTGTTTTCCAGTCGATGCAGTGGCATAAACGTCGGCACCTAAGGCCTTAGCAATTTGCACAGCTAAATGCCCAACTCCGCCAGCTCCACCTTGGATAAGGACTTTCTGGCCCGCTTTAACATTCGCCTTGTCAACCAAACCTTCCCAAGCGGTAAGTGCAACCAGAGGTAAAGCCGCAGCTTCACGCATGGACAAATTTTTCGGTTTGAGAGCAAGTAACTCAGCATCTACGTTGGCATATTCAGCTAATGATCCTTGCAATCCTCGCACTCCGCCAGTCAGACCATAAACTGCATCGCCTACTGCAAAGCCGGTGACGCCGTCGCCGATCGCAACAATTTCTCCAGCTAAATCGGTGCCAAGTACTGCGGGTAATTCCGGCATGGCATAAGGAGCGACACCTTGGCGGATCTTGTAATCAATAGGATTGACTCCACTTGCAAATATTTTTACTTGCACCTGACCTGCTGATGGAGAGGGTAAGTTAATCAGGGCATCCCGGAATACTGTACCTTCTTCATAGCTATCTAATACCAAAGCACGCATTTGTCTGTTTAACGCTGTCATCAATAACCTCACATACTGAATATTCAGCGGGTGGTTAAATCACCCGCTGGTTAATAGATCTTTTATTAAACGAATTAAAATTCTTGAACAGTTGGGCGCAGAACAATCTCGTTGATATCCACATCCGCAGGCTGCTCAATTGCGTATGCGATAGCACGAGCAACAGATTCAGATGGAATTTCATTTTGCTGATAAAAATCTTTTACAAAGGCTGCACCCTGAGTATCTGAACTTCCATGTTTTAATTCAGATTCGACTGCACCTGGTGAAATGATTGTTGAACGAATGTTACCCCCAACTTCATGGCGTAAGCCTTCGGCAATAGCGCGAACAGCGAATTTGGTTCCGCTATAAACCGTGCCGCCGGGACTGAATACTTTGATACCCGCTACGGAAGAAATATTGATAAAGTGGCCTGTTCCCTGAGCCTGAAAGATCGGAAGCGCTGCGGCTACTCCATACAGCAGACCTTTAACGTTGATGTCAATCATGCGATCCCATTCGTCAACTCGAGTCTCAGCTAACGGTGCAATCGCCATTAATCCTGCATTATTGATAACCACATCAACTTTACCGAAGCGCTCTTGTGCAAGGTTTACAAGGGCCTTCACTTCTTCCTGGCTAGTCACATCTGTCGCTTGAACCGCAACTTTTCCGCCTGCTGAGCGAATGTCAGCAGCAATAGCTTCAAGCTTCTCGATACGTCGGGCACCTAAAACAACAGATGCGCCAAGACTGGCTAGATGTCTTGCCGTGGTCTCGCCCAAACCGCTGCTACCACCAGTGATGACAACGACCTTACCACTGATGTTGTTTGCTAAAACACTACTCATAGTTAATATCCTCAAATCAGTTGAATGAATGACTCTGTCTAAATAACATGCAAATTATCCCTTACTTTCAAAAACCAATAAATGGAAAAGTTTTAATTTCACAATTCCATAATTTGGAATAATATTAGTGTATTCATATCAAACCTGAATGTGACTGTGATGCTTAACAGATTGGAAATGCTCCGGATATTTTGTACTGCTGCTGAGTCTAGCAGCTTTAAAGAAGCGGCTAACCGTCTGGGAATTTCTCCTCAGGCAGTGACACGAGCAGTGAAGGAATTAGAGCAATTGAAAGGGGAGCTTTTATTTCATCGAAATACTCGACACATACAAGTGACCCTAGTTGGAGAAAAATTTGCTTTGATAGCAAAAGAACGCCTGCGCGCTGTAGATGAATTGTTTCAAACAAGCGCCCCTAACTCGGGTAATGAATTACAAGGGCGGGTTCGTATCGCAGCGCCTGTTGGTTTTGGTCATAAATGCTTAATGCCAGCATTAATGGAACTCTCAACAGTACATCCTCAACTTGATATAGACCTGACACTCAGTGACGAGCGCGTGGATGTAGTTGACGAAAAAATAGATATTGGGATTCGTATCGGCTTCATGAGGGATAGTCGATTTATTGCCCGCCAGCTCGCCAAAATTAATATGTATGTCGTGGCTTCGCCTGAGTTAATAAATAGAGTGGGAACGCCTGCGTCTACTGACGATCTAAACCACTTGCCGGTTACAGGGTTAGTAGATCGCAATACGGGAAAGCTTTGGCCATGGGTTTTTTCGATGGACAGACAGTGGACGCCATCCATAACACGTTTTCGAAGTGCCGACGCCGAAGCTGAATTAATGGCTATACAAAATGGACTGGGGTTTGCTCAAACTCCTGACTTTTTGGTCCAAGATTTATTACGCCAAGAGAAACTTGTGAGAGTGTTAGAAGAGGTCGAGCCTGTGCCTTGGGATTTATATATTTATCGCCCTCAACGTGGTCCAGTACCACAACGTATTCGATTGGTTTTTGATCACTTGGTGTCAAGATTGAGTGTCCGCTAATGGTCAAAAGCCGAAAGTAACGAACAAAAGCTTCTGTATTTACCAAATGTACTTAAGATTAATCAACGCTAATCTAGTAAAAAGCGCCTAAGATCTTGTTCTTGCCGCATTACATGCAGAATAAATGCTTTGTTGTCCTCAAATTTATAAAAAATTTGACAGGGCTTCACATAAAGCTCGCGGTAATTTAGAGATGGTAATTCAGAGACTGACTTTCCTGATTTAGGATATTCCTGAAGTATGTCTACTTTGGCGAAGACTTCTTTAACCAGTTTCTTTGCCGCAACTAAATTAGATACCGCTATGTATTCAGCAATACTGTCCAAGTCATTTAGAGCAGGTTCTGTCCATACTATTTCAGCCATTTATCCATTTTCTCTTTGGCCTGCAGGTTAGTTAAAACGTCATCATTTCTTATTGCCTGCTCACCTTTTGCAATACCTTCCAGAATCGACATGCGCTTTTGCATCATCTCATAATCATCAACATCAACTAAGTAAGCCGATGGCTGACCATGTTCAGTAATCAAAACAGGCTCTTTTGAAGAGTGCAGGTCTTGCAAAATTTTTGTGGCTTGTCTCTTCAATGTAGTAACTAATTCTACTTTCACGATGCAGGTTCCAGCTTTCAAATGTACCACTATAGTATCACTTAACGATAACCACACAAGATTTCATTCACTCAGAGCAGAGTTACAAGGTACCTAACCACACCCTACTTCACCCAAACTAACGCGATATTTAAACTCACCACGCTGATTAAATACGTCAAAACCATTATCAGAAGCTTTAAGCTCTAGCTCCCATACCCAATTTATTTTTTCAATAAATGTTAGTTCATAACGGTTTAAAGGAAGTGGGCATTTTAAATAAAAATAATGGTAGGCCGTCCCCATGGCACCTGGATCTGCGGTAAACACATAAATAGCGTTATTTTCTATTGCAAATTCTTTATGAAAGTAGTCTCGGTTAGTTCCTAGTGTTGCATCAATCAGTACACCTATTAGACCTATCGCAATCTGAATGAGCGCCACTATTGCTAAAACACTGCTCAAAACAATAGATATCCATTTACTTTTAAAAAGATGCCTAAATGTACCTTGCTGCGTAAAAAGCAGGTACCCCCCTGCGCAAAGCGCTATAAGCTTAACTAAGGCTAACGCGTCGCCGACCTGTGACATAAACTTGGGGGAATGGTAGTTTAAGCCCCACAGCACACCACCATGCAGACTTTCCACTAAGGGAACTAATATTAGAATTAACACAGCGAGTAACGGAGTGATCAAGGCCGCAAAAGTTCTTTGCGGCACTTGCTGGTTACTCGGGCTATGATTTTGCTCTAATTGCGTTGTACCTAACATTTATTATCAACTTCCTTAAATCGGCGAACCTGGCGGTAGCGGCTCTACTTCAAAGGTACTTGGCCATGCCTTACTAGCCCAATAAGTATCGAACTGTTCTTTCAGTATTTCATACTGATTGTCGTCTGCTTTGTCGTCTAACCATTCGCTAAATTCAAGCAGGGCAAGTTCGGCCTCCATTCTTACTTCAGGCGCTAGCTTTTCATTAGTAACCGCCTGCATAACAGCGTTCAACGCCACTAACTGTAAGCGTTTTGCTAATGGGCTTTGTGACTTATTTTTATACCAGTGAACGTTAAGTATTTGCTTCACCAGCATAGAAACGCCTACTTTTTTACGTCTGTCATTAGTACTTCTTGTTTGCCACTCTAAGCGGTTTAAGCGCTCTGGGTGCAATAGTAATTCAAACGCAAAGTTAGATGCTGAAGCAGCGGCAGAAACAGGGTCTAACATTAACCCCATTTTGCCATTAAAGTGCTCGCGAGTAATATCGTCGCCATACGCTGTCGGTGGAATAAGGGCGAGTACCGATTCAGGTATCGTCAGGTAATCAGCGGTAGTGGCCGTAATTAACTTCTGCATAGCGCGCTGCTGCACCGCGGGTGCTACAAACTGCTGGCCCTGTGCTTTGGTATAGTCACCTTTGCGCTCGTATTCATACACTAAGCCGCCGACTTGCTTTGCAACGGCTTCTAGCTGATAGCGATGTAGCAAGTATATGGGAACTAAAGCATTTTCAAGAGAGGATAAACTGCTATTTGGGCTTAAGGTGTCTAAACCTAAATTGGCTAACGCCAGTTCGCGTACTTGTGAAATTTCATCGAAAGCATCTAGCGGATTGCTACCGTTTTCCCACATATGGCCGTTTGCCGATGCATGGCGACTACTGCGGGTATCGGGGTCTGACTTAAAACTTAAACCCTCATTACGGCCTTTTACGATAATTTTTGCCAAGGCTTCCGTTGCCTCTACGTCGCTTGCAAAATCTTGATAGCCATACGCGACGGCGTGAATATCCCATGCGCCTATGCCTTTATCATACGCGCCTTCCAAGCTAATTTTGCCGTTTTTAATACTAATTTTGGGGTGAGGATAATCCATTACCGACGCACGGTTATTTTCACTTGCCGCAAAGTTGTGGGCTATACCCAATGTGTGCCCTACTTCGTGGGCTGAAAGCTGCCTAATGCGGTCTAAAGCCATTTCTTGCTGTGCAGTGGTGTCGGTGCTGCCGTCCTTAAAAGGACTGGTTAGGCCAAGGGCAATTAAATAATCTTGTCTTACACGCAATGAGCCGAGCGTAACGTGACCTTTGATAATTTCACCAGTGCGCGGGTCGACAACCGACGAACCATAAGACCAACCGCGCGTTGCGCGATGTACCCAGTTGATTACGTTATAGCGCACGTCCATTGGGTCGGCACCTTTGGGCAATACTTTCACCTGAAACGCATCTTTGTAGCCTGCGGCTTCATAGGCTTGATTCCACCAGCTCGCCCCTTCTTTAAGCGCGGTCATTACGGGTTCTGGAATACCAGGATCTAGGTAATACACAATAGGCTCGACTGCTTCGCTCATTGCAGCATGCGGGGTTTTCTTGTTTAAACGATGGCGGGTAATAAAACGCTGTTCAGTAGGCTCGCTGATAGGCGTTGAATAATCAAAGTAACTGAATTTCCAGTAGCCCGAGTACGGGTGGTACTCTCTGGGCGTGTAATTATCGTCAGGCAGAGCCACAAACGAATGATGCAAGTGCACCGACAAGCTTTCTGGGTCGGGCGTAACTTGCTGCACGTATTCGCCTGGCTTCTTACCTGCAAAGGTGACTAAAGCCTCTAATTCAGTATTTTTTTCAAAGCCTTTGGTTTTAGGTAAATACACGCCGCTTCGCATGTTATCTACGCTAAAACTGCCTTGGTTAGTTCCCGCTAAGCGATTGCCAATGCCATGGATATCGCTTAATAAGAACGGTGTGTAATCTATTAGACTGGCGCTGTCGTTTTTGGCTACCAGCGTAAAACCTGCGATAACCGAATCAGCAAAGGCTTCATCAATGCTCTGTTTCTCAGCGTCGCTGCCATGGGCTGCTCGGTATTTGGTGTTGTGCTGCTTTAATAAAACCTTGTTTCCAAATTTTTCAAAGCTTACTAAACGCGTATTGCCTAGCTGGCCGCGATCAAGGCCAATGTCGTTAGACCCTACACCGTACGGCAAGCTACTTTGAAACAGGTATTCGGCGTGGTCTGTTGGCACCGCCAAGTAAACTTTGTCACTTTCATCGTCATAGTAAACAGGAATTAAACCATCTTTTTTGGTCATATTGCTGGTGAATTCACCAATGCTTGGCAGCGCAGCCAATGCGGAAGACGTAGACACGACAAATAATACCGTAATCGCAATGGCCGATTTACCCGATGCTTTTACATGTCGCGCCGCTTTGTGAAAAATGTTCAATTGCAGCATGCAGTTAGTCCTTATTATTGTGAATTTCTAGCCTACCCTATGTGGTGGCTTTTGCCCATGGCAGTTCATCGTTTATATGCGCTCTTTTTGCATGTTATTTAGCTGTGAACAGGCTTGGTTTTTCCTACCGAAGGTAATGCACTAAAAACGCAACTATATGGAAGAGAACAGCTGGCATTGCCCCTGCTCAATTGCCGTTTAAACATTCAAAAACATGAGCGACAACAAATTATTTGATCTTGGTCAACACCAAGCTTTGTTTGAGTTGTAGAGGTATTTTACGGCTTATAAAATCCGCCGCCTTGTTTAAAGCGTCTAGTAGCGGTTTTTATCTATGACTTCAAAATTATCACCTAATCGCAGCTCTTCTAACCTACGTGAAGACTCAGTTTCAACATTGCCAAACCAAACGTTAATCGCGCCAGAGTTGCTTGCACCTGCGGGTAGCTTACGCAACATGCGCTACGCTTTCGCCTATGGCGCTGATGCTGTTTATGCTGGGCAGCCACGCTACTCGCTTCGCGTAAGAAACAACGAATTCAGCCTTGAGAACTTAGCGATAGGCATAGAAGAAGCACATGCTTTAGGTAAAAAGTTCTATGTAGTAAGCAACATTGCTCCGCACAACAGTAAGCTAGATACCTACCTTAAAGATATTTCACCAGTAATTGCTATGAAGCCCAATGCGTTAATTATGTCAGACCCAGGGCTTATTATGATGGTGCGCGACGCCTTCCCTGAAATGCCTATTCATTTAAGTGTACAGGCTAATGCGGTGAACTACGCCACGGTGAAGTTTTGGCAGAAACAAGGCATAGAGCGCGTTATTTTGTCCCGAGAGCTCTCTTTGGAAGAAATTGAAACTATTCGCGAGCATGTTCCAGACATGGAGTTGGAAGTGTTTGTGCATGGCGCGCTTTGTATGGCGTATTCGGGGCGCTGCTTATTGTCTGGATATATGAATAAACGCGATCCGAATCAGGGCACTTGTACCAATGCTTGTCGATGGTCTTACGATGTTAAGGCAGGCGAGGAAAACGAAACTGGCGACATCGTTCTAACCAGTGAGATTAATAAGGCAGTTACAGCACCTCAAGTGGTAATTCCTACCCTTGGTGAAGGCACGCCAAGCCCCAAAGTGTTTATGTTAGAAGAAAAGGAAAAGCCTGGAGAACTGATGCCAGCTTTTGAAGACGAACATGGCACCTATATTATGAATTCTAAAGATTTGCGTGCCGTGCAACATGTTGGCAGGTTAACCCAAATGGGCGTGCATAGTTTAAAAATAGAAGGCCGCACTAAATCACATTACTACTGTGCCCGAACCGCTCAAGTCTATAGAAAAGCAATTGACGACGCGGTAGCAGGAAAGCCTTTTGATAGTACATTAATGGGAAGCTTGGAAACTTTAGCTCATCGAGGTTATACCGAGGGTTTCTTGCGTCGCCATGCGCACCACGCGTATCAGAACTATGAGTATGGCCACTCAGTCAGCGATAAACAGCAATTTGTTGGTGAAGTGATTGATCGTTGTGAAGAGTCTGGCTATGCAATTATAAACGTTAAAAACAAATTCTGTGTAGGTGACTCGCTTGAGTTGATGACGCCAAGCGGCAACATTACCTTTACTCTAAATGAGATGCTGGATAAGAGAAACCATTCTATTACGGATGCTAAGGGTTCAGGACACCAAGTAAGAATACCGATACCCAGCGATGTGTCTCTAAACTTTGCCCTACTGCTGCGAAATTTAGATGAAGGCGTTGATACCCGCAATCCGTTTCGAAAAGCTCCTAGTGCAGTAACACCCGAAAACGCGAGCGAGGCATAATGCATGGCACTGCTTATTCTTGATAGCTGCATTAACTGCGACATGTGCGAACCCGAATGCCCTAATGCCGCTATAAGCATGGGTAATAAAGTGTATGAAATAGACCCGTTACGCTGTACAGAATGCGTGGGGCATTACGATGCCCCTACTTGCGTAGCGGTATGCCCTATCGATGTGGTTAAGCCCGACCCGAACAATAGAGAGTCACTAGACGAGCTGGCCGAAAAGTTTGTTCGTTTAAATAGTTAGCTATGAAGTAAGTCAGCGAGTTAATTGTACTTCTCGAAGAATTCCCTTGAATCATGACCAAGAGTGATCACTAATTGCGGTACAGTTTGAATTGGCACTTACTAATAAGGGTTTTATTTTGAAGTTTGCCTCTCGCGCTACGGCGATCTCTCCGTTTCTTGCTATGGCCTATGGCGAAAAAGCCACGACACTAGAACAGCAAGGTAAAGATGTTATAAGACTTAATTTAGGCGAGCCTGATTTCGGCGCACCCGCGGCAGTACTCGCGGCAATGAAAGAAAGCTTGAGTGCCCCAGATTTTCCCTATACCTCGGCGCTGGGCATGCCTGAACTACGTGAAGCCATTGCACGCTTTTATAAAGTTAAACATGGCGTAGCGGTAAGCCCTTCTAGAGTGGTAGTGACCGCTGGGGCTTCTGGCGCTTTACTTTTAGCAAGTGCTGCCTTAGTTGAACCAGGCGACAACGTGATATTGGGAGACCCGTCTTACCCCTGTAACCGACGATTTTTAAACGCATTTGGCGCAGAGGTAACACTAGTGCCAACACGCAGTGAGGATAACTTTCAGCTAACCGCTGCAAGTGTTGCAGATAATTGGAAGCACAACACGAAAGGTGTACTTATTGCCACACCTGCCAATCCTACTGGTACGGTTATAGATGCAGAAGAGTTGACTAAAATTGGCGAGTACTGCAAATCCAAAGGTGGCTTTTTAATTGTTGACGAAATTTACTTGGATCTATCGCTTTCGGCTGATCTTGATGTACGTAATGATACATTCGCTTCCCAATCGACCTTGGGCAGTGATACCAAACTTCAAACCGTACTTGCCAATGCACAGCTTGAAGAAACAGTGGTCGTAATAAACAGTTTTTCCAAATATTTTGGCATGACCGGCTGGCGTCTTGGCTGGTGTGTGGTACCTGAAGCGATGACGCCCATCGTTGAAAAACTCGCGCAGAATTTGTTTATTTGCCCCTCTACCCTATCGCAAAAGGCCGCTCTTGCGTGCTTTACACCAAAAGCATTAGCGCAATGCGAGCAAAACCGCCATACGCTGGAAAAGCGTGCTTCCCTTGTTTTAAGTGCACTTGAAAATATGGGGCTTGGTTTAGATGCAAAGCCTGACGGTGCGTTTTACGCCTACATCAACATTAAGCACACAGGGCTAAGTGCAATTGAATTTTGTGATGCCCTACTTTCGCAACATCATGTAGCGCTTACGCCGGGTAATGATTTTGGTGAGCACAATGCCAACCATTACGTAAGACTGTCTTTCGCCACTAGCATTGAACGCTTGGAGGAAGGGCTTTCACGGCTAGCTGAGTTTGTAGAATCATTAAGCTAACGCTTTTTTATGCTCACCATTTAATTTCGTGAATAGACAAATATTACCGAAAAAAATGATAGATATGGGTGCTTGTGCGTATATTGAGTAACGCATATTGATGACACGTGTCGAAACGAGATAAAACAGGACAAAACAATGAGTAACGAACGGGAATTTGATGTAGTTATTTTCGGTGCTACAGGTTTTACGGGTAAGTTAGTAGCTGAATATTTTCAGGCTCAGTATGGCAGCGATGACAACGTTAAGTGGGCGGTCGCAGGCCGAAACGAAGCTAAACTCAACGGCGTAAAAAAGGAGCTAGGCATTAGTGAAAGCGTTGCTAGCATTGTAGCCGATGGTGATGATGATGACGCGCTAAATGCGTTGACGAAGCGCACAGCCGTTGTACTTACCACTGTTGGTCCGTATCAAATTTACGGTGAAAAGTTACTTTCTGCATGTGTCGATAACGGCACCGGCTATACAGATCTTTGCGGTGAGCCAGCCTGGATGCACCAAATGATCAATAAATACGAAGCGAAAGCTAAAGAAACCGGCGCAAACATTGTGTTCTCGTGTGGCTTTGACTCTGTGCCTTTTGACCTTGGTGTGTACTACCTTCAAGAACATGCCAAAAAGCAAAGTGGCGATGTCATTGAATATGTAAAAGGTCGCGTTCGTAAAATGCAGGGCACGTTCTCTGGCGGTACGGCTGCAAGTTTAAAAGCGACCATGGCGGCTGCGCACAAAGATAAGTCTGTCATGGCGGCACTTATTAACCCGCACTCATTAACCGATGGCGCGTCAAATCAGCCACAGCCCGATGGCAATAAACCTTACTTCGATGAGCAGTTAGGCACATGGGTTGCACCATTTATTATGGCGGCCATCAATACTAAAAACGTTCATCGCACGAACTACCTGGGCGGATATAGCTACGGCAAGAACTTTCAATATGATGAAATGATGATGACTGGCCCAGGTGAGAAAGGTGAAGCCATGGCGAATCACGTTGCCAAAGATAAGTCGCTTGCAAGTGATGATGGCCCTAAACCAGGTGAAGGCCCGAGCAAAGAAGAGCGCGAAAATGGCTTTTACGATGTCATGTTTGTGGGTACCGCTACCAATGGTGATATGCTAGCCGTATCGGTAAAAGGCGACAAGGATCCAGGTTACGGCTCTACCAGTAAAATGATTTCAGAATCTGCCCTTTGCTTGTGCAAAGACGTTAGTTTATCTGGTGGTTTCTTCACACCTGCGGCAGCACTTGGTAACAAGCTTATCCGCCGTTTAGAAGAAAAAGCAGGCTTAACGTTTGCTATCGAGAAATAGCGATTCAAAAAACGAAGGCTGAACACAAATTGCGTTCAGCCTTTTCTCTCTGCGCTAGGTGTTATTGTTGTTTTTTAAGCGAGTACCGCTTTTAATGCTTTAACGCACGCGTCAGTTTCTTCAGGTGTCCCTACGCTAATACGTGACCATGAGTCGTACCCAGGCCACGTGCGCCCTACAACCTTTATACCTTGAGCTTTCATCTTTTCTGCAAATTTATCGTGCGGCATGCCCGTATCCATGTAAATAAAATTCCCTTGTGGATTTGGCGCAAACGGCTGCTTTAACTCTTTAGCTACTTTTACTAACTTTTCACGCTCAGTTTTAATGCGTGAGCGCATTGTGTTTAAGTTCTCATGATCATCCATACTTGCCATACCCGCTACTAATGCCAAGTAATTCACACCACCCATGCGCAGCATACCGCCCATTGTTTTAGCTTGCTCAGCAGGCATGATGGCGTAACCGAGACGCTGTCCCGCCATGGCGTGAATTTTAGAGAAGGTGCGGCAAATCACCACGTTGTACCCCTCAGCTACTAGCTTCGATTGCACATTAGCGGGGTAAGCATCAGACATTTCAATGTAGGCTTCATCGATGAAAACCTGTGCTTTCTTCGATACGCGTTTTGCAAAAGCGGTAAGCTTCGCCGCATCTACCATGCTCCCTGTCGGATTATTTGGATTACATACGTACACAGCAGTCGTATCTTCGGTTACTGCAGCTTCAATTGCATCTAGGTCAAAAGTCATATCATTGGCTAACGGCACGTAGATCACGTCTGCCCCCATAAACTCAGCGCCCCGTGGTACGCCTTCGTAGGTTGCCATAGACGTTACCAGCTTATTGCCGTTTTTGGTGATCCAGTCCGCATAGCCAAAAAGAATAGGTGAAGATCCATTCGTAATTACGATTTGCTCAGCAGATACGCCTTCTTGCTCAGCAATTTTTTGCGCTAACACTTCAACCGTAGCGTCGGTATAACGCGCTAGGTTTAAAAGCTCGCTTTGCATTGCCTTTGCGGCTTTTTTTGACGGCCCAAAGGCGTTTTCATTTGACGATAAGCGAATAAGACCATCGTTTACATTGGGGGTAGCAGACGGGAAGTGTTCAGTTTGCATACCTGCGGCACGAAGGTCGCCCATAATACTGTCAACGCTGGTCGTTAGCGCTACCGCGCCTGCACCTAATCCCACAGACTTTAACCAATTACGGCGTGAAGAATTCACGGTGCTCTGTTGTTCATTTTTATTCATATTTCGCTCTGCCTTCCGTCTATATTCACTTTAGACTAAAGGCTTAATTTTGAACGCGCAATAGCATGAAAAACCTAAACCATTGACATAAATGCACTTTTTACGTGCATGTGGCGCACTAAAATTGACAACATAAGAAGTTTTAACGCGTTAAGTCGTTACATTACGGTGCAGCGTTATTTTGTCGTTTTTGGCGTTTGCGATGAATGACATTTTTTCTGATGTTAAAGGCGCAGCACTCTCTCGCTATTGGTTCTTCGCACTTGAAGCCTGCCTTTTAAACGACTGTGTAATCCATCTATATAAATACAAAGTAAGAATTACGGCGAAACATTCATCGATTACTCAGTATGCAAAACAGGAGTTAAATATGGCTAAGGACCACGGCAACCAAATTAAAAACGACGACACTTACGAAGCCCTTCGCGACGAAGGCTACAGTAAAGAGAAGTCGGCGCGCATTGCCAATGCGCAAGCCAATAGCGAACAAACCCCTTCTAAAGATGGTGGAAAAGGCAAAAAATACGAGGATCGCACTAAAGAGGAACTGTATCAAAAGGCCAAGGAAGTCGGCATTGAAGGTCGCTCTAACATGAGCAAAGACGAATTAATTGATGCGTTACGCAATCATTAGTGGCGGATAGACCGCCACATACAAAAACTGGTCACTGTGGCGGTGATGATTACGTTTTATCAGACACGCATAATTTGTGCATTTCGTGGCAAACCTCAACTTCAAGTAAAGATCTACCGCCTCATTAGTAGGCGACTAGCTCTTCGCCCGCCCAATACATGACAATATTTCATGATAAAATGAAAATAAGTCATTTTTATTCATAGTTAAATCAACGTATAACGTGTTCATAGCTTTTACAGCAGTCTCACTACTCGGTTTAACTTTAGGAATAGAAGCGCATTCTCATGAACAACAACGTGAACACAGATTTCTCTTTTACTATTAACAGCGTTCAGTTTAATGAAGATTATCGCCCTTCAGACAACACACGCATCACCACCAACTTCGCCAATTTAGCTCGTGGTCAACGCCGCAAAGAAAATTTGCGCGATGCACTAAGCATGATAAACAACCGCTTTAATGCACTGGCTAGCTGGGATAATGAAAGTGGCGATCGCTATGCTGTCGAACTTGAAATTGTGTCGGTAGATATCGACGTTGAGGGTAACGGCAACACATTCCCAACTATCGAAATCTTACAAACCAATATAATTGACAAAAAAACGGGTAAACGCACTCAAGGTATTGTGGGAAACAACTTCTCGTCTTATGTTCGCGATTATGACTTTAGCGTTCGTCTATCTAATCACAATCGTGGCCAGTCTTCGTTCAGTGTCCCTACCGATTTTGGTGATCTGCACGGAAAGTTGTTTAAGTATTTCGTTAATTCAGAAGCCTATAAAGCACATTTTTCAAAGCTGCCGGTCATTTGTTTAAGCGTTTCCGACAATAAAACCTACCGTCGAACAGAAAATCAGCACCCCGTTTTAGGCGTTGAATATCAGCCTAATGAATCATCACTAACTGAACAGTATTTCAAGAAGATGGGCTTAAACGTGCGCTATTTCATGCCACCAAACAGTGCTGCTCCTTTTGCATTTTATTTCTTTGGTGATTTGTTAAACGACTACACCAATTTAGAACTTATCAGCACTATTGCTACGATGGAGACCTTCCAGAAAATTTATCGCCCTGAGATTTATAACGCTAACGCCCAGGCAGGTTTAAGCTACAAACCAAACTTGAAAAATAGCGATCACTCAGTGACTCGCATTGTTTATGACCGTGAGGAGCGGACTCATCTAGCCGTTGAACAAGGCAAGTTCGTAGAAGAGAACTTTATAAAGCCTTATCAACACAAGTTAGCGCAATTCACAGCAAGCTACGCCTGATCCGTTCATTTAGATACTTGCGATTTTCAAACCGCACATGTTGCGACTACAAAGCTATGATAAGGGCAGCACGTTCTGCCCCTCGCGCATCCATACAAATTATTGATTAGAAGAAAGCGAATCACATGAAAAAACTACTCCCCACTTCAATTGCAGGCAGTCTTCCAAAACCATCGTGGCTTGCACAGCCTGAAACCCTGTGGTCGCCGTGGAAGCTAGAAGATGAAGCATTAGAGGAAGGCAAAAAAGACGCGCTTCGCGTTACGCTTCAGGAACAAGCCCTATCAGGCATAGATATTGTGTGTGACGGTGAGCAAACTCGTCAGCATTTTGTAACTACTTTTATTGAGCACCTTGACGGTGTTGATTTTGAAAACCGTAAAACCGTACGTATTCGCAATCGCTACGACGCTAGCGTACCTGTCGTTACCCATGCTGTTACACGGCCAAAATCAGTGTTCGTTGAAGACGCAAAGTTCTTAAGGAGCCAAACCGATCAGCCCATAAAATGGGCGTTACCTGGCCCTATGACGATGGTTGATACGCTGTACGACGACCATTATAAAAGTCGCGAAAAACTTGCGTGGGAGTTTGCCAAAATACTAAACCAAGAGGCAAAGGAGCTTGAGGCTGCTGGTGTTGACATTATCCAGTTTGATGAACCTTCGTTTAACGTATTTTTCGATGAAGTCAATGAATGGGGTATTGCCGCATTAGAAAGAGCCATTGAAGGGCTTAAATGCGAAACTGCAGTGCACATTTGCTACGGATATGGCATCAAAGCTAATACCGATTGGAAGAAGACATTAGGCTCTGAGTGGCGACAATATGAGGAGAGCTTTCCTAAGTTAGCAAAATCTAATATTGATATGGTTTCTCTGGAGTGCCATAACTCTCATGTACCCATTGAACTGATCTCGCTTCTTAAAGGCAAAAAAGTGATGGTGGGCGCTATTGATGTTGCAACTGACACAATAGAGACACCAGAAGAAGTAGCAGCTACATTACGTGAAGCATTAAAGTACGTGGATGCCGACAAACTCTACCCTTGTACAAACTGTGGTATGGCCCCCCTTTCACGACAGGTTGCTCGAGGCAAGCTTGAGGCGCTCAGCGCTGGCGCTGAAATAGTAAGGCAGGAATTAGCTCAGAAGCTCAGTGCTTAATACGCCTCAAAACTTTTGTTAAGCAAGAGCATTTTGAAAGCGCACTAAAGCCCATATCAAAGTGGGCTTTTTTATTTCTAGCGGTTCAAAACAGTATCAGCGTTATTCTCATCTATTCGACCTTATTTAAGGTTAGCTCCCTTACATTATTTATAGTTTCCGCAGAATCAAGGATAATTAAAAACATCATTAAGAAATAAGATAGAAAATATAACACATGGAGAAGCAACAAATATTTAACTTATGAGCAACATTAGCAATTACCTGATTTAAAACAGCGACAAAACAACTATTATTCACGTTAAAAAAAGAAACTTTAATATACACGGTTTAAATTTACTCAGTTAGTGCAATATACGAGCAAAAATCTTCTAACTCAAAATTAACCAAGCAAATTAAAAACAAGACGAAAACCGCTTAATAAGCGCTCTAAAAAGACACTTTTCGACCACATGGTCAATATAAAAACAATTATTGAGTATTATTAATACAAAACTCAAAAATATTAATTAAACCTACTATTTATAAATTCTTTAAAATTAAGTTAACTCTTTCATAGCTAGAATTTAATTCACCGCAAAAAATTGATTTATTTAATACTAGATAATTAGAATGCGCGCCATTGCAACATAAGTAAAAACTACGCATGCAATTTGGCTAGCCCTTGCCTATTTACGGGGCGTTAACCAACAACAAGCACGTAAATCTAATTCACTAGGAACAATCCATGAAAAATATTGCAACTGCAGTTCAGTTAGCATTAGCAGGAAGTGTCGCGTTGACCTCAGGCAACGTTCTTGCACAGGACTCAACAAATGAAAGCGCTGACGTTGAAAAAATTCAGGTCACCGGTTCTCGTATCTCTCGTCAGGGCGCTATCGCTCCATCACCAGTAACAGCCATTTCTGGTGAGTCACTTCTTAATTCAGGTGCGATGAACATTGGTGAGGTGCTTAATGAGCTTCCTTCACTTGCAAACACATTCTCATTGGGTAATTCAGGTCAATTTATTGGAACTGCCGGTCTAAATATTCTTGACCTACGCGGTATGGGTACTGACCGCACGTTAGTATTGGTAGACGGTAAACGTCACGTATCTTCTTCAGCAGGCTCTGCAGCGGTAGATACCAACACCATCCCTACTTCGTGGATTGAGCGCGTAGAAATCGTTACTGGCGGTGCTTCTGCGGTTTATGGTGCAGATGCAGTAACTGGTGTTGTTAACTTCATTCTTAAAAAGAACATTGAAGGTTTCGACGTGAGTGCGACGCAAGGCTTTGCACAGGAAAACGGTTATAAGAACGATAAATACCAAGCATCATACGGCTTTAACTTCGACAATGATCGCGGCAACATTGCTTTTGCAGCCGAATACAGCTCACAAGAAGCTTTAGAGGCCCTTGACAACCCTTGGACTGCAACGTCGTATCGTAATATGAGCTTTGAAAGCATCATGGGATACGAGCGCAGTGAAGACCAGTTAAATTCAACGGCATTTCCTGACAACTTTTACACTGCTAATGCGGGCTACTACACACTAAACAACTCTGGCGTTTTTGGCGGCAACTCTCAGACTTTCAACGCTGACGGTTCAATTCGCGAAATCTACACCGGTGACCAAGTAGACGGTGCGTTCTGCGCAAACTGTGATTCGTTTAACCTGCGCCAGTTTACGCAGCTTCAGCCTGAGTTTGATCGTACTAACCTAAATGTAAAAGGTAACTACGAGCTAAACGACGACACCACAGTGTATGCACAGGCTAAGTACGCGCGTACTCGTGCAATTACAATGGGCCAGCCTGCTTTCTTCTATGGCGGCTCAGAGACAACCATTTATCGTAACAATGCCTTTCTAGATGATAGCGTTGCCGCATACATGGATGAAAACGAACTAGACAGCATTCAGCTTAACCGCATGATGACTGACCTAGGGCGCCGCACCGAAGCAGACGAGCGTGAAACTTATCGCTACGTGCTAGGTATCGAAGGCTACATTGGTGACGAGTGGAGCTACGAGGCATTTGTAAACTACGGCAAAACTGAATTAGAGCGTGAGAACCGCAACAACCTTGTTTTGCAAAACTTCGAGAATGCACTTAACGCAATAACTGACGGCGATGGAAACATTGTTTGTGCGTCAGGTAGTGATGACGGCTGTGTACCGCTAAACATTATGGGCTTTGGTCAGCCTTCACAAGAAGCAATTGACTACGTCAATACTACATCAGTTGGCACAAGCAAAATTGAACAATACAACGCTGGCGCAACCATCGCAAACTCTGGTATTTATGAATTACCTGCAGGATACGTTGGCTTTGCAGCCGGTGTTGAATATCGCAAAGAAAAAAGCGAAATTGAAGAACCTGATAATGCAGCGGGTACCTTTTTCAACACTCTAGGTGAAGATAAAGGCGATTACGATGTATCAGAAGTATTTACTGAAGTTACTATTCCACTACTTGCCGATCTCCCTGGCGTAGAAATGCTGACATTTGATACTGCGGCGCGTATTGCCAACTACTCTTCGATTGGCAACGCGAAAAGCTGGAAGCTTGGTCTAGATTGGAAAGTGTATGAAGATTTACGTCTACGTGCGACAAAATCATCTGCACTACGCGCGCCGAACATCGGTGAACTTTATGGTGAAGCAAGCCAAACCTTCTTCCGCGTAGACGATCCATGTCGTACAGACAACCTTGCTGACTTAGCCAACGCCGACCAACGCATTGCAAACTGTGCAGCGTTAGGTATCCCTGCAGATTTCAACTCTGATTACGACTCAGCAACGCTAGAAGGCGTAAACGGTGGAAACATCGACTTGCAAGCGGAGAGCTCAATCTCTAAAACACTAGGTGTTGTCTATACTCCTAGCTGGTTTGAAGGCTTTACCGCTACTGTTGACTACTGGGAAATCGAGCTGACAGACGCGATTTCGTCTATTGACGGCCAAACAATATTGGATCGCTGTGTTGACTCTGAGTCGGGTATTAACAACGTATACTGTGGCCTTATCGACCGTGATGGAACTACCGGTGAAATCACTCAGATTCGTAGCTATGCATTGAACATCGCGGGTCAAGAAGCCAAGGGTATCGACTTCGAACTAGGATATGATTTCGACGCGCTAGAAGGCGCATTCCGTACTAGCTTGATTGCGACTTACCTTAAAGACCGCAAAGAATTCCCATTCCAAGATAACCCTGAGGTATTCTATCAGTACGCAGGTACGGCAGGTGAATCTGATTGGCAGGGTGTATTCACCATCAACTATAGCCGTGGTGATTGGGAAGCAAGCTGGAAAACTCGCTACCTAGAACGTTCAAGCCTTTACGACAACCAAGAGTTAGCGCGTAACCCAAATCCGAGCAACCGTATGGAACTGCCTTCATACGCTGTGACTGACGTGACCGCGGGTTACAACTTTGCTAACGGTGTTAGCCTAACCGTGGGTATTGATAACCTGTTTAACCGTGCGCTACCGACAGGCACGACAGGCACGGGTTCAATAGACGGCGCGTACGACAACATTGGCCGCTTCGGATACGTTACCGTAGCGTACAAAATGTAATTTACGTAATATTGAGCAATGATAAAAACGGCGCTTATTAGCGCCGTTTTTTTATTATAAAGTTAACATGACGTCATTTTATCGCTATATAGACGTCTATATGGTTGCCATTCACATAGTGCTCGAAGTCTATTGAAAACGTCCTTTCATACTCGGCACCTCCTTCTGTGAAATAGCGCCAAATATCGCTCCATGCATCAATGGCAATTTGCGGCATTTCACCTTGTCGCGAAAAAACGAGATACTTTCCTGCGGGAATAGTGATGTGCTCAACCTTTAAATGTTCGGGCACTGAGTCACCGTCAAACCCAGCCAACACGGAAAAGTCACCGGAATGATCGGATTCGTAGTTGAAATACACGCCATACACTCGATCGCCGCCTTTATAGTCAACAGCTATCGAATTATCAAACCTTTGCCAAAGTGTGGGTATCTTTCCCAGTGGTGAGAATTCAGTGTGATTATTGGTAATCACCGAAAAGCCTTTAATATCTATCGGTGAAGAGAGGTTCCTTACGTTCATACAACGTCCTAATTGTTAAGCATACAGAAAGTTAGTCTAAGCAAACGGATTCAGACAAACCATGTTCCAGCAGAATGACTTTAACACCTTACCTTAAATTTCACTCTTAATGGTACGTTTCTTGATTCAGTTTTTGATAAAATGATAAACGCCTCTCAAAATAAAAAACAAAATTAGGACACACCATGGCACATTCAGGAAACGTCGTTATTTCAGGTGATGGTTACGATGTTATTGACTGCGAAACGTGCGGATTCAAACATGTTACGCCACTTCCAGACAAGCTCGAAAATGAGACTCTTTATCGTGACAGCCATTATGATGACGGCGAACGAGATAGGCTAAACTACTATGAGCGAGACCGCGATTGGTGGCTCATGAGCTATCGCGACGTGCTTAACGAAATAGCTCAATTTATCTCGCCTAGTGATGATAATACTCTGGTTGATATTGGCTGCGGTGCAGGCCTGTTTTTGGAAGCAGCCATAGAGGAAGGGTGGAATACAGTTGGTGTCGAAATAAGTACAATAGCGGCAAACCATTGCCGTGATAAAGGCTTAGATATCATTAATAGCAGCTTCGATGCTGACCTAACCAGCCTTCCAAAAAATATCAAAGTGGTTCACATGCGCAATATTCTAGAACATGTTCCCGACCCATTCTCTCTTATCAATGTGGCTTTCGACAAACTTGCCAGTGGTGGTGTTTTAGTTGTGGGTGTCCCTAATGACTTCAACCCTCTGCAAGAAGGCTTAAGAAAAACACAAGACTACAAACCTTGGTGGGTTGCTGTCCCACACCACCTTAATTACTTTGATTTTGACTCGCTAGAAGCACTCGTTTCAAAATGTGGATTTAATCCTTTAAGCCGTTTTTCCAGCTTCCCGCTAGACCTGTTTCTAGCAATGGGCGACAACTACATTGAAACCCCAAGCGTGGGCCGAGAATGTCACCTGAAACGTGTCAACTTTGAATGGTTCATGGAAAATGCGGGGTTAAGCCACTTACGACAAGATATTTATCGCGCTTTTTCTAACCTAAACTTAGGAAGAGAAGCCATTGTTATCGCGCGAAAGCCTTAGGATTGTTAATGAAAATTGAATATATAACGAATGCGAGTTTTTTGTTTACTTTCAGTGACGGAACAACGGTTTTAACCGATCCTTGGTATGAAGACGGCATTTACCATGGCCTTCTTTTCAATTACCCTCCTATGCATGAAAAGCAGCGCACACGCTATCTAAATTTAAAGCCCGACTATTTATATATTAGTCACATTCATGGTGACCACTTTAATCCTTTTACGCTATCTCATTTTGATAAAGACATCCCAATATTGATCGGTAAATTTCCGACCCCTGCCCTTCGCTTAGCTTTACAGCAATTAGGGTTTACGAATATTACGGAATGTACCTTTGACAAACCTTGGGAACTTGGCGAGCACAGTATAACCATTATAAAAGAGTTTTCAGGGTCTTCTGACGATATCGTGAATGAAACAAACATACCTGTTGATTCGTCGATATATCTTGAAGATGGAAACGGGTACAAGGTATTTTTTGCTGTAGACAACCCGATGCAAATTAGGCACGCAGAGCAAATTAAGGCGACCTTCGGTAAGCTTGATGCTGCAATTCTTGCTTACAGTGGCGCAAGTATTTACCCCTTTGTTTTTTCTCATTATAGCGATGATGAGAAACACACTCGCGTAGCACAGTTAAAAGCCTCTCGATTACAGAAGTTTTGCCAACTTGCGGAAATTATTGATGCAGATTTCAATATTCCAGCAGCTGGATCTTTTGTGATAGCAGGAACAGGTTATCAATACGCGCAGTATCAACATCAAGCATGCCCTGAGGAAATTGAATCGACCTGGCGTAATCACAATCTTAACGAGAATAAGCTGGTCATGTTATCGACCGGTGACGCTCTGGACTTAGCTTCCCGTTCGGCAGAGCACTCGCCTCTCGCGCTAGATAGGAATTTTACTCAGCAAGACAGAATAAACTACGCTGAGTCTCTCGCTGATTTTCCTTGCGAGCTTCACAGAATAACTTGGCCTGACGGGCTTATGATGCCAATCAATAGCTTAATTTTTAAGGCCAGAGCAAACGTATGGAGCGCGCAAGAAAGGTTATCTACATTCCCAGATACTGATGTGGTTTTACACATTAAGCCGGTAGAGCAACTGCAAGCTGGCTTGCAATGCCCAATCTACGCCAAGATAGACATGAAAAATGAACGCGTTCAAATAAATACATTGTTTGAGCCTACTGAAGATAAACCTTATATCAAGTTTACAATGACTACCCAGGTGCTTATAGCGCTTCTTCTAGGCGGTACATTTTGGAACGTAGCTGAGTACCACATGACAATTGAACGCGTTCCTGATCAATTCGATCCTACTCTACGAAGCTTGATGTCGTATTTTAAACTGTAGTGCGCTGAGTCATTTTGCTCATTTGGCCATCATAAATCGCACGCGTTTGCAGCGGGTAGCATAGACGGTGTTCGCGACCGCTGCCATAGCGTTTTGGTTATTAGACTTTAATTTTCAATACTTTCCCTTATCAACGAGCATTTCAGTTTTAGAACAAATATAATCCGGTTTTGTCTCATCCAGGTTGCAATATATTGTGAATCAACGTTTTTTACTTGCCATAGTCGCAGTGCTTTTGGCGATGGTAACCATACAGTCTGGTGCATCGTTTGCGAAACAACTCTTTCCTATAGTTGGCCCTGAAGGCACCAGTGCTCTTCGTGCGTTTTTCGCCGCGTTGGTGTTAACAGTAATTTTTAGACCTTGGAGAGCGCGCTTAAGCGCAAAAGGATGGCGTAACGTTATTTTCTACGGCGCTTGCTTAGGCGCAATGAATATCATCTTCTATCTTGCGATTGAGCGTATTCCCCTTGGCATAGGTGTTGCGCTTGAGTTCACCGGACCATTGGCTGTGGCATTTTTTAGTGCCAGAAAAAAGAGAGACTTTGCTTGGGCTATTTTAGCCGTTGCAGGCGTTTGTTTGCTGCTTCCCGATATTGGCGGCGCGTCGGCCGAGAGCTTAGATCCCGTCGGCGTTATTCTTGCCCTTACAGCCGGAGCGTTTTGGGCCGGTTACATCGTATTTGGAAACAAAACAGGCAACGAAGGTTCTGGCGGTGTTACGGTAACATTAGGCATGCTAGTGGCCGCTATCTGTGTAGTGCCTATTGGCGTTGCAAGTCAAGGTATCGCCTTACTCTCGCCACAGGCTATTTTCATCGGGTTCGCTGTAGGCGTATTCTCGTCGGCTATCCCGTATACGTTAGAAATGAGTGCAATGCGCAATATGCCTAAGCAAACCTTCAGCATTATGATGAGTGTTGAGCCTGCCGTTGCAGCCATAGCGGCGTTCATCATTATTGATGAAACCCTCACGCTTTCACAATGGTTTGCAGTGGCTTTAGTCGTTATTGCTACCGCCGGGAGTTCAGCTACGCAAAAACAATTACCCAAACAAAAACAAATTGAAACCCTTTCCTAGGGCCTGTATATGGTCTCCCCCTTTATTGCAAGAGTAAACATGCTG